>CAZFNE010000060.1:0-13432 GCA_964520335.1 uncultured Methanosarcinales archaeon
AATAAAATAAACTAAAGAAAACAAATAAAAGAAGTAAAAAAGAGGGCAAATAAAGCCTATCAATTTTTTACTTCTCTATGAATCCCCTATCTTGTTTCTTCTCTTTTTTCCGTCTCAATTTCCATATTATCTTCCTGATTTACCTTCTATTATTCCATAGAGTTTGTGTTCATCGTATCCAATTGCTTTTCCATGAACTTCTAAAATAACTGCTTCTGGCATGAAATCTTATATGTAAAGTAAAGTTACTGTCCTTTTCTATAACACATCCTAAAGTATATATATACTTTAGGATGTAAGAAGTAGCATGACCATTTTAGAAGGAGCAGTTGTGTATTCAAACCTTCTAGTGCTATTATGCATTGGTTTAACAATTACGTATATCACTACAGGTGTACCCAATTTTGCCCAGGGGAGCATGGCAGTTTTCGGGTCCTATCTTTCCTTAACCCTCTGGCTTGAATTCGGGCTGCATCCCTATTATTCTCTTATCCTGTCTTTTCTTTTCGGAGGCATGCTGGGAATTGGAATTTATTCTTTTGTACTGAGGCCCTTGATTAAAAAAGAAGCAATGGTAGTAACCCTTATGATAGCCACGCTGGCGGTTGATGTGATACTTATAGGGCTGTTTGGGGCATATGCAGAGACTTTTAACACTCTTACCCATATGACAGCAACAAAATTTATCTTTACTCCCCTTGATTTCGATTTTTTCGGAATGGAAGCAATATTTTTTGTTTCAAGTTGTATAATCCTCCTTTTCCTCAGTGCTTTATTTTTGCTTTTTTACAAAACTAAATTCGGGATAGCTTTGCGGGCTTCAATGGAAAATCCTGCCCTTGCCGAAATAATGGGAGTAAATGTGGAAAACACCCGCCTCTTTTCCTGGTTTCTTTCAGGCTCTCTGGCTGCAGTTGCAGGCAGCTTGCTTCCTTTCAGGCAGGAAATAGTGCCCCTGGCAGGGACGACATTAATAGTTTCAATTTTTGCAGCAAGCGTTGTAGGAGGCCTGAAAAGCATTCCCGGTACCCTGGCCGGAGGTTATATAATAGGAATTTCTGAATCCCTGGTTACCTTCTATCTCTCGAAAATCCTGGGTTCCGGAGTGCTTGTGTACAGCAAAGTAGTTTCCCTGCTTGTGCTTATAATAGTCCTGATATTTGCCCCGAAGGGAATTGCAGGATTGAGCATATGGAAAAGCTTGAAGAGTAAAAGGAGGAATAAAAAATGGAATTCGAGTACTTCTTCTTAGACATAGCTCTCTGGTTTTCCATATACCTCATAATCGCCCTCAGCCTGAATCTCGAATATGGCTATGCAGGAATTCCCAACTTCGGGAGAGCCATGGCGGTCCTGATAGGAGCTGCAGTTGTAGGAGGCCTTGTAAATCGTATTCTCATGCTTTTCCTGGGAATAAATGGAGAGATTGTGGAATCGAGTGGGATCGTAAAAAGTACCGTAAATACAATGATTTCCCAAAATCCGGCCTTTGGAGTCGGAATCCTTTTCTTCTCTTTCTTTTTAGCCGCTTTAATAGGCGGAATAGCAGGCGCCCTCTTTATCCTCCCAAGCGCAAAACTAAAACAGGAATATTTAACGGTTACCCTGCTTGCAATCAGTGAAGTCCTTTACATAGTTTTTAATTATAACAGTTCAATAATAGGAGGCTCTTACGGAGTAAGCATCCCTGACGTACTTGCCTTTGTCCCAAGGGAACAGCGTTTTCTTGCATTCACACTTCTGAGCCTTAGCACAGCATTTTTTGTATATCTTTTTATGGAAAGAATCCTTACCTCTCCCTATGGCAGGCTTTTAAGAGCAATGCGAGAAAATGAAGCCGTTGTTCAGGCCTTTGGGAAAGATATCCTTATGCTCAGGATAAAAACTGCAGCTTTAGGTTCAGCCATAGCAGCCCTTGCAGGAGTCCTTTACTCTTTTTACAGTGTGAGTGTCATAGCTTCCAGTTTTTTCAGGGTGGAATGGACCTTTTTCCCATTCCTCATAATTCTTCTAGGAGGCATGGCAAATAATAAAGGCGTAATTTTAGGGGTATTCTTTTTTGTAGTTGCAAAACTTTCCCTTGCAATTTATAAGTTTGAAATCCGAAGCCTGCTTCATTTGCCTTTTGAAGCTGTCTGGTTCGAATATATCCTGTTTGGGATTGTAATGCTTCTGATACTCTATTATAGGCCAGAAGGCCTGATAAAAGAAAAGCCAGTTCTAACTCCTCCAATTAAGCGAGCCCTAGAGGAGAAACTGGTTAAAAAAACAGGCCTGGACCCCAGAGGAGTTGCTTATACAAAAGGGAATGAGTATAGAACCTGCGAACTTCCAGAAGAAAACGCAGGAAATGAGTAATGACTATTAAATAATTATAAGGCCATTTATTAGACGCTTACCCATTAATTTTTATTAGGATAGTTTTTTTGTACTTTCCGGCTGTTTTTGTTTTTCTTTGACTTTTATTGCTTCATTTCTTTTTTATTATATTCCTTAAAATTTATTGCTTGAAGAGGTCTGATAGGCGGTTTGAAATCTTTATGCAGGAGTATTCCAAAAATTCTTCCTCGGATGTCGTGCCAGTAGTTACTGCTGCAAAATCAACGTTTGCCGCCAGGGCTGTTTTAGCATCAATAAGACTATCCCCGATATAAAGAGTATTTAATATTTTTGCATTGAGGCCGTCAATTGCAAGAAATAAGCCTTCGGGAGAGGGTTTTGGATTCTTAACATCTTCCCCGCCAACAATTATGTCAAACAGATCCAGGATGCCATGCAAATTTAAGGTTTCAATTATCCGGAAACGATATTTCGTAGTTACAATTCCGGTATTAATTCCATTTTGTTTAAGAGCCTGTAAAGTGCTTACCGTGTCTTCAAAAAGTACAGTACTTTTTGACATGACCTCATCAGCTTTTTCCCGGAACAAAGTTTTAAAATGAGGGATTAAGGCTTCATTCTGGCTGCTGGTCAGTTCGATAAAAGCCTTATCAAGCGGCAACCCTACAGTTTTTCTGATGGTTTCAACGTCACACTCAGGAACCCCAAGTTTGTTAAACGCATGATTGAAACTTGATACAATGCCTGGGGTTGCATCTGCGAGCGTGTAGTCAAAATCAAAAATAAAAGTATTATATTTCATTCTTATTTCCTTAAATAAACTAATTTTTGAATATTGGAATAAAATCTTGTAATTTTATAAATTTAGATAAATTTGTCCAAATTGTATTCAGAATATAAAATATTAATATACGAATGTTCCTTGGGCATAATTTAAAAACTTATGCCTTAGGGAAAGCTATTGTTTTGGTTGAAGTAATGTTAATTGCGTAAATATAAGGTTCTAAGCTTGAGATTTGTTCCTTAGTAAGATTTGAGGCATTAAACTCAACCTGCCCGCCTATTAAAATTGAAGAATCGGGTTCTAGCGTTTTATTAACTAGAATTTTATGTTGTTTAGGAATCACTTTTGTTAAAAAGTCCTTTTTAAAAAGCGGTTCTGCTGTATATATAAACTATTTCGGGTCCTTGATTATATAAGGTATAATTATAAGAAAAAACCTGAATTTCGCCGTTATTTGCCTCTGAAGCTGCCCCTACTGCATATGTGCTTTCTGTTATATTCAATCCCTTTTCTGCTTCAGGCGACTGGCTAATTCCTGCACATCCACTACCCATTATTAAGATTATGAAAAACATGAAAATAAGCCGGATTAAATTTTTAGTCGTAAAAATTCTCCTATTTGTATGAGAAATATCCAATTTTTTATAAACAGATATTATAAACAGGAGACGACTATTTCAACTTTTTGGGTTTTCAAATTTAGTAGTGTATTTCAGCTTTATTAATTCTTTCATTTTTAAAATGATTTAATTTATATATTTATATGCAAAACCTTACATGTAACGTCTAATTAATAATACAAATTTATATTAAAGATCGAATTTTGCAAAAAAATACCTATAAAAATCATCAAAGAAGCAAAAAAATAAGAAACGAAAAACGAAAAACGAAAAACGAAAAACAAAAAACAAAAAACAAAAAACAACCGAAAGTTGTTATCTTTTCATTTAATTGTTTCCTGTTGCTGTTTCTTGCTTCTAATTACTCTAAGATATTACTTACTTAATTTAATAAATCGAAACAAACTTAGTTTTTTGTTAATAAAGTCAGCCAATTTTTGTTTTAATCAATTTTCTGGAACTTGGACGCTGGGGCTCCGCAGATTGGACAATTGCCTTCAGGCTCGCCTTCCATAGTGTATCCGCAAACGCTGCAGACGTGATAGTCAACTTCTTCATTCTTACCAAGTTCTTCAAGGGCTTTTTCATAGAGAGCAGCATGGATTCTTTCGACCTTATTTGCCACTTCAAAGCTCCAGAGAGCCCTGTTATCGCCTTCTTTTTTAGCCTCTTCTATGAATTCAGGGTACATTTTAGTAAATTCGTAAGTTTCGCCTTCAATTGCGTCTTTCAAATTATCCATTGTAGTCCCAATTCCACCCATGCGCTGGAGGTGGTTGTGAGCATGAACTGTTTCAGCGGCAGCAGCGGCCCTGAAGAGTTTTGCTATCTGGGGATAGCCTTCTTCATCAGCTTTTTTTGCAAAGGCAAGGTATGTCCTGTTTGCCATTGATTCGCCAGTAAATGCAGCTTTGAGATTATCCTTAGAACTCATACAATATTCCCCTTTATTTAGAAATCTTTTTTCTCTTTATTTACTGAGGGAGCTATATGACGTTAACGCCTAAAAGCTTCACATCAGTTTAAAGTTAAAAACGATAGATGGAAACCATTAGAAGAATAATAGGATTAAATTTGTAAATTCAAATCTTAAATTTAGTTTTGTAATAAATTTCAATAGATTAAATATTGCAGTAAATTACGGGTTTTGATTAAATCCTTTATAATACGGTTTTAATCCGGGAATTATTCGGTGCACATGCCTTTTGTATTCCAGATATTCGTCCCCAAACTGCGCAACCAGTCTCTTTTCCCAGTGCAAAGACCCAAGATAAAGATACACTGTTGCCAGAAGATATATGATAAGCAAATTAACAGTCATAAACGGGGTAAGCCAGAACATCAGCAGGCCCGAAAGCAGGAAAGGGTCCCTTACCCATCGGTAAACTCCCCGAATATTCAAAGGCCCTGTTTCAGGGGAATCTGGTCCAGATAATTGCGAGCTGATTTTAAACCTGTGATATCCATACAGAAAAGCCAGGGGAGCTAAAAGTCCGGCAATTAGCTGCCCTGCAACCATAAGCCAGCGCCAGGGAGAAGGTATGATATAAAGGATCGGGCCCGGGTTTTTGTAAAGCAGATAGACAAGTGGCAGGATTGTAAGAATTGCAATAAAACTGTATACTGGAACATATAGTTTTTCGGCTCCTTGCCCTAAAATTCGAAGGATAAAACGCTTAAAAGGCAGGCTTGCCAGAAGGCTATGAATAACTGCAAATGCCACCAGGCAGAAAACAAGGATAATTAGTGATGAAGCCAATTCCAAAAGTCTCCAGTCTTTATTGAGAAAACTTGTATTTAGTATTTGTGACTTGAAGAGCCTTTTAAGGTTTTTAAAAGGCAATTTTCGAAGCATAAAGTGATTTCTTACTTGCCAAAAAAAGAAGTTTTCCTTTTAACGTTCTTTCTTATAACTTGTTCAATTATTAATTCTCCAAATAATTATACCAATATACCAACTATATCTTTGTTTCATATTCCCTTTTTGCCTTTGTTGAACATGAAAATATAAAGAATGGGCAATATCCCGATAGTATTCAGTACGAGTATCGCGATAAACCAGAGTTTCTGGGATTCTCTTGCTGCCTTCCATAAAGCTATACCCTTCCAGATAAGTTCCCAGACTACCAGAACGGAAAATAAGACCATAGATTGCGACTTTGCTAGAAATAATGAAAAAACTTTATTTGCCATTTTATCCCCCCTATTATATATATCTCAAAATCAAATAACTTTTCACGTTTATATTTGCAAATATAGAAGTGGCGATTAACTCGCTTATTTTAGTTTGCATGCGCGAATAGTTTTAAAGGAACAATTTATAGGAACAAGCGCTTTCATGTAACTTATTTTCGAATACAAAAGACGAATTTTAAAGCCCCAGTAAGAGCAAAATCCCCGTTATAATTGCTCCGGCAGCAAATGCCCAGAACCTGCTCTGGTTAATAGTAGGAATTTCTTCTTTTATGCTGTTAAGTAATATCCCACCTGTAAGAAACGCTAATAAGAGACTCAATATAAGCTCATCGACTTTGTAGAGGTAGCTAACAATAGTACCTATAATAAGAACCAGGGAAAGGATGCCAGCAGTCAGATGAGTGTACTTTTCCTTATGGTCTTCTTTCAGGTCATAACCAAATCCAATTAGATAAATCCCGATAGCGACTATATATGAAACGAGTGCTAGAAGCGTATGCAACCTCTCAAGGAAATACCCCAGAATAAAAAAATATGGGACAAGCGTTATCATTTGAACTATAAACGCAAGCCGGGAATCAGGAGTATCCTTTGATACCTTAACAAACTTTGCAGCTCCAAAGTAAATAACTGTCCCAAGCAATGTGATTGAAAAAGTAGTAGAAGTTCCTGCAAGGTCTGCTATATTATGCAGCTCAGGAATTAAATGAATGTAAACATAAGCAACTGCTACGCCTCCTGAAAAAGAAAGCCATCATTTACGGGGAACGTATTCTTTAAGCGGGATAAGGATTCCAATAAAATCGGTAGATGCTAGAATAAGAGCAGTTAAGATTACCGGAAAAGGTTCCATCTATAAATCATATGATTCATATTCTTAAAACAATTCTTGTTTTATAAAATTTTAGTTTTTTTTGAGAAAAAGAGTATCGCCTTATAAGGGTAAGAAGTTGAGCTCAAAGAGGCTAAACATAAAAGAAAAAAGCTTCGTCTGGCTGATATTTGGGAAGCTAATCTTCAAGAGGCCGATTTGCATTTAGCAAGGCTCCAAGAACTGATCTCAGAAGATCTAACTTATTTAAATCAAAAACTTACTTCGACAAGCTTTATAGAGTGAAAACGCTGTACAACGAAAATTAGATTATCGAATTCTCATACCCTTAATCGAAAAAGCCTTATCAATTTTTCATGATTCCTTTTGAAACTTCCTTTTCTTTTGCTTGGAAGTTTTAAAGACAGAATCTTCCAGAAGAGTGAACAGTCTAGATTTGAGATTAATATCCTCATCATTTTAATAATTTCTAATTTTAGGGATTTTTAGATATAATTATGCCTAAATATTTAAAACTTGACCCATTAATTAAAATGTATTCTTAAAATAAGGTTTAATTATAATTAATAGTATAGTTATCCATATATAAGGACTGATATATAACATAATAGTGTAATTATTATTATAATTCGTAAAGGAGAATAAAAGATAATTTATTTTTATATTAATATGTTGAGGTAAAAATTATACAAAAATCTGAGGAAGGGTAAATGGAGAGAAAAAAGCTGATTAAATTATTGGGCTTGAATTTAGGCATTGCTGCCGTCAATATAGTTACCTTTTCCCCAGTATTGATCGGACTGGAGTTTTTCGGGGCCAGCGCATTGGAAACAGCCTTTGTGATCACATTCGTCTTTTTAAGCGGTGCTGGGTTGATCTACGGTAATTACGAGCTTCTTACCGAATCGGAAACTGAATTGAGAAAAGAAGTTCAAACTAATAAAATCAGGACTGTAGAAGATTATATTGAAGCATTGAATTTTCACAAAGGACTTAAAACGTTCGAAGAAACTGTTGACTTACTGCTGGATCAGATTGAGAGGCTGCAGAGAAAGAATAAAAATATCCGAGATATCCTTCTGCAGATCTTTAGTGCCTCAGAGATGAGCTATAAGAAATTTGATTCGGTCATTTCTGAGGTGGAGAAGATATTCTTCATGAATATCCGTAGTATCCTTAATAAGTTAGATGCATTTGATGAAAAAGAGTACAATTCTGTCAGAAAGAAATACGAAAACGGCGCCTTTTCGCAGCAACTTGTCGAAGAAAAGATTAGAGTTTTTAATGAATATATCAATTTTGTAAAAGCTGCCACCGAAGATAATGAGCAAATCCTTCTAAAGCTTGATAAGCTATTGCTAGAGATCTCAGGTTTTAATAGTGTAGAGAGTGGCCAGCTCGATCAAATGGCCGGCATGATCGAAATTGATAATCTGATCAAACAGGCAAAATATTATAAAAATTAAAAGGAGAATATTGGTTTGCTGAAGGAAAATAACAAAATGGTCATTTTGAAGATAATCGGAGTAGCAGCCGTAGTATTTATTTTAGTCTATCTGTCGATTACTTTAATCGGATCCAATGGGGAAAAATCCGGGGAAACATTGGATGAAATTCTCAAAGATGTAAAACTGAATTTAGCCTCACATCCAATGGGCCAGGTTGTCGTTTCTCCAGACCTGAACGAATCCTTGAATAAAATCTTGCCTGAGATCTCAAAATACCCACCTCAGGTTAACAACAGCACCTCTACCTACATCGAAATATTTTCCTCAACGGAAAAAGCTGGCAGCGGTACTGAGGGCTGGCTAACAGAAGTGGCCAGAGATTTCAATGACGCGTCAATAATAATTGACGGAAAAAAGGTATCTGTAAAACTCAGAGGAATCCCATCGGGAGAAGCTGCCGATTATATTACTTCCGGGAAGTATGTGCCGGATGCCTATACACCGTCCAATGAGCTCTGGGGTGAGATGATCATTTCCAAAGGAGTTAAAGCCGAGTTGGTGCAAAAAAGACTTGCAGGTAATGTGGCCGGAATCCTGCTCACCAAATCCAAAAAAGATGAGCTTGTAAATAAATACGGGGTAATCAACACCAAGACAATTAGTGATGCTGTCGCGAATAAGGAACTGGCAATGGGTTATACTAATCCTTTTGCCAGTTCAACAGGGCTAAACTTCCTGATCTCAACTTTATACACTTTTGACAACAGCAACTTATTAAGCGACAAAGCAAAAGCAGGATTTGAGAGCTTTCAGACCAATATTCCTTTGGTTGCTTATACTACCCTGCAAATGAGGGAAGCTGCCAAATCAGGCTCTCTGGACGGTTTTGTTCTGGAATACCAGACCTATATGAATACCCCAGATATTAGATACTACGAATTTACTCCTTTTGGATTCAGACATGACAGCCCGATGTATGCGGTCGGCGAAATATCGGCTGAAAAAAGGAAAATTCTGGATGAATTTGTGAAATTCTCTCAGCAGGAAAAGTATCAGACCCTGGCCACCGAGTATGGCTTTAATGGTTTTAATGAATACCAGTCCGTAGCTGGACCCGTCAGTGGTGATGTGATTATCCAGGCCCAAAAACTCTGGAAAGAAAAGAAGAGACCTATTTGCGCGGTATTTGTGGCCGATGTTTCCGGCAGCATGATGGGAGAACCTCTAAACAATTTGAAAAATTCCTTGCTCAATGGTCAATATTACATTGCTGAAGATAATATGGTCGGCCTGATCTCATATTCTAACGATGTCAATCTAGATCTGCCAATTTCCAGATTCGATCTGAACCAGAGAGCCTCATTTGCCGGAGCGGTTAATTATTTGCAGGCCGGCGGCGGTACGGCAACCTTCGATGGGATTGCTATTGCCATAAAGTTGATTCAGGATCAGCAGGCTAGAGATCCCAACCTGAGACCGATTATCTTTGTTCTCAGCGACGGCGAAACCAATAGAGGCCATTCGCTGGACGAGATTAAAGGCATTGTGGAGGATACTGGAATACCTATATACACAATTGGCTATAATGCGAACATCCCGGCCCTGCAAGAGATTTCCAGTATCAATGAGGCTGCTAGCATTAACGCCGATACCGAAGATGTTGTTTATAAACTGCGTAATCTGTTCAATGCTGAAATGTAAATACAGGAGGGGCTAAGACGACTTTTACTATGGAAATACCCGATGAAGCAGCAATCAAGAGCGAGATAGCGGAGCAGGTCAAACCAATATCTAAGGAAGTAGCCGAACTTCAGGCTGTAGCTGAGAGAAATGTTGCAGAAATTCTAACTCTGGATATTGACGAATTTGCCAAAAAGAAATGTATCCTCCAGTCGGTAGAGTCTTTCGGAGCTGCTTCAATGAGAAGTTCGGCAGCTAAAAATTCTTTGTTACAGGTAACAATTAGGAACCTATCCAAAGACGGTGACGAAGGCAGTGTCGTGGCAAAAGGGCTAATGGATTTGAACAGGGAATTAAAATACCTGGACCCTAGCCTGATTGATTTCACCAGGACAGGCATCTTAGGCAAGTTGTTCAACCCGGTTAGAGAATATTTTGACAAGTTTCAAAAAGCAGATTCAGTAATTTCAGATATCATTGTCTCTCTGGAAAGGGGGAGGACAGTTCTAAAAAATGATAATACTACTTTGGAGATCGAACAGCAGGCCTTACGCGATTTGACTAAAAAGCTGATAAAGGAAATCGAACTTGGTACTCTCATGGATAAATCGATTGAGATGCTGATCGAGGATGCCAAAGCGAGCAAAGAGGATCCTGAAAAAGTTAAATTTGTCACCGAGCAAGTTCTCTTTCCCCTTCGGCAGCGGATTATGGATATGCAGCAGATGGTTGCCGTTAATCAGCAGGGTGTAATGGCGATAGAAATCATTATCAGAAATAACAAGGAACTGATGCGTGGCGTGGAAAGGGCTAAAAATGTGACGATTTCCGCTTTGCAAACTTCGGTAATGGTTGCAAGCGCCCTCTATAACCAGAAGATTGTCCTGAAGAAGATTCAAATGCTCAATGAGACTACGAATAATATTATTATCAGCACCTCAAAAATGCTAAAGGAACAGGGGGCAGAAATACAAAAGCAATCAATAGAGACTGGTACCTCTGTTGAGACAATGAAAACTGCCTTTGCCGATGTTATGGAAGCGTTAGATTCAATCAGCACCTATAGACAAGAAGCTCTACCTAAGATGCGGGATACAATCAACCAGTTCAAGGAATTAGCTGCCGAAAGCGAAAAACAGATTGAGCAGATGGAGAAAGGCCATGAACTGGCATATAGCTGAAGAAAGCCAATACCTTAGGGCTGTTCAGGATAGTAAGGATAGTATAATGCTTAAAAGAATGTTTAAAGGAGCCTGTTTTCCCTACTAAAAGAATAGCGCCAGACCCTAAAGCTTTTCAATAAAATCAAAAGCTATTAAAGCTATAGAATTCATTTCACGTTATTATCAGCCTTTATCTTTAAAGTTAGAATGATGTAAAGTATAAAAAAATAAAAAAGTAACTTTTTTTAGCAATGAGTATACAAAATCAATTGAAATTTATTATCCAAATAGTAATAGAAGTGTGTAAATCTAAGAAGATTAAGCCTTCGAAAGCTCTGATAATATATTATGAGCGCATTATTTTTTTTGTTTAAAACTTTGAATCACTATAATAAGAGCACTTAATATGCCTGTTATAATGGCAATACCAATTGACACCTTAAAACGAATAGTTCCACCCTTACCCATACATAACATACGATGAACAACTATATTAAATCTAGTAAAATATTTTTGGATAAATAATTAAATGAAAACAATGGAATGTCCATTAACATAGACACGCACTCTATATTAATGAAAATCTTTTAGGATTCAAAAAGAAAGAAATCGGAAAAAAGTATAATTATCCTTCAATCTTTAGACTCAATCTGATTTATCAGCTCGCTTGTATATGTATCAGAGAGATCTACTTGTGAGCTACATGGCATAACTTTTACAACTCTCCCAAATCGTGAGATATACATGTTAGGCCCATGTGAAGTTCTCACTTTAGTAAAAGTATATCCTTTTGCAAAAATCATTTTCTACCTCCAACAATTAATATATATGTCTAAATATATTCAGATTTTTTCCCCTATCGACCATTATATCATAGTTGCTGAGATAAAATGATTCAAGGATGGTCAGAACAGAGGCAAAAAGAAAAGCCTCAACAGAAGGCAGAAAAGCCCACTGAAAATGCATAGAAAACCTTAATTGAAAAGATCTGTAAAAACTTCAATCAGAATTTATAAACTTATAAACAGCCTCATCTAGTTTGTTAGTTCAAGTAATCTGCACTATTTTACCTTCGTACCTTAAAATATAAGATTAAAAAGCAGGGCTTTTTTCCTCATATATAGAGATTGCATCTCCGAATATACCAGATATGACATACGATTAAGATGACATAAGCATAAGTTAGATTTTACTCACAATGGGAGAGTTTAGTGTATTTAAACTACATGAAAAACCACATGAACTGCTATAAATAGAATATTCTGGCTCTATCTGAATAGTCAGTCAGTACTGCATGTTAATTAATAAAATTCCAGCAACAACAAGGGTGGTGGCTATGACTTTTTGCAGAAGGTTACTAACACTTATCTCCTCTCTTGCGAAATTCGGGAAAAAGAGTGAGAAGATGACGCCAAAGAAAAGTACGAAAAACGAAGTTGTACTGGAAATAGCCTGCACGACTGCAAGGGGAGCTAGAAGAAGCGCGTAGCGCATACCCAGATTGCCACCCAGGTTAATCAATTCATTTGTTAGATTCACAGAAAGCAAAGCTCCTGCATTGGAATGAATCATTTCTGAAAACTGTTTACGGTTTTTGGCAGGCAGCATTAAAATCACTCCGAATAGTGCCTGGCCAGAGAAATTCCAGAAGATTGTAGGCCAGAACTCATCCTGTACAGCAAAAATTTTAAAAATAAGCGAACTCAGCGAAATCGCCAGGGCACAAAGAAGCATCAAAATAACGAGCCGTTTTTTAATGTGGCCTGAGTCTTGCCCAAACCTTAAAGAAAGAAGGACCGATCCGGCAATGATCAGTAAAACGCCGATTATCTGGAAAGAAGAGATTTGCTCCCCAAGAATGAAATATCCCAGGATAAGCCCGAAAACTCCCGCAGCCTGAAAGAATGGGGCAATCGTTGATGCTTCTTCCGTCTGCAAGGCCTGAAGGTAGAAATAGATTGCACCCATGTAAAGGATTCCAGAGATCGCTATAACTACCATAGATTCATAGTCAAGTGCAACTACTTCAGGCCGGAAAAACCAGACAAAGGGCAAAGCAAGAGCCCCGATGATTGCAGTAAAAACCATCAGCACTGCAACGCTTCCCTCTTTGAAATAGCGTTCCACCAGATATTTATCGATGTGCGTGGACAGTGCCCATAGAACGGGCCCGGAAAAAGCGTAAATAAGCCAGTACATATCCAGATAATACATATCCAGATATTACCGCTTGAGAGTTGTGCTCAATTCTATACCTCATGAAATAATAAAGATTACCAGCAAGAAGATGCAGGGAAAAAATTCAAAAGCCTGAAATTATGTCATAAATGACTCTCGATTATATTCTGAAGAACATAATTCCGTTTAAT
>CAZFNE010000061.1:0-13377 GCA_964520335.1 uncultured Methanosarcinales archaeon
CAGATATTAAACGCATCTAATATATACTTTTTATTTAAAAAAAATTAATATTATTATTATTGTTTTTTTCGATAACTATCAATGATCACTTTTGTAGATATGTTCTGATTCTTATCCTCCGGCCTTTTTATTTTCTTTAAAAAACTACAATTCGTCTGATATTTCTCATGACATCTCTTTACAAGGATATCAAGGATGATCTGGAATTCCACCCAGGTTTGGAACTGACTGTTTGAACTACAAATATCGAAAACCAAATATCGAAAACCAAAAAAAGTCATGTTATATTTACCAGACAGTTGTTTTTCTAATTCAACTTTCTAGAGGAAACTTCAATCCTCTTGTATTGATATTAGAGACCAAATGATGAAACAAATTGAAGTAAAAGTAGAAACAGTATACACGAGTCCCCGTTTTATACCCGTAATAAAAAATTAAAAAGCGAGATAATTCTGGAATAAAATCCCATTCCACCCTCAATCCCACTTATAATAGCCTTTAAAATTAAGAATCAAATTTATTTAAAAATCTTTTTTATATAACTAGTGTCTTTAATCAATTTTTATATACATTGGTTTATCTGTGATATGTTTGTTAATCAGATGCCAGCATTACACTTGTAGCTTTGATTACCGCATATACTTCTTTCCCTTCTTTTAAGCCCATGCTCTCAGCCGAATTTTTTGTTATTATGGAAATAATTTCCATACCGCCAGGCATCTCAACCGTTACCTCTGAATTAACTGATCCATGAATTATCTGCTTCACTTTGCCTTTTAAAACATTTCGGGCACTTATTTTAATTTATATACCCCCTATTGATTATTTATTTTTATTTACATATTGTAGTTTTTTTATTAATATAGAAACATAGGGATCTTATTTTCTGAGCTTAGTTTCTTAATATTTATGCTCAATTTTTACTCTAATTCCCTGGCTCTCACATTTATAGTAAAATTAAAAATTCTTTTAAAAACTTAATAGTTTAATATAAGAAAAACAGGGAAAATAATTTTTATTCAGGCAAAACATCCTCTTTAAAAGGCAAAGTTTTAGAAATTTGTGCTTAATTTCTTTTTCTGCGGAATTTATCCTTCAGGATTATATTCTTCTAAAGACAATTCATTAAAAACAATTCGAAATGTTTAATTCACCTAAAAGCTGAACAACGATTAAAAAAGCCTGTGTAATTACGAAAAAAATTGAAATTTAAACAAAAGCTATATTAAATTAATTCGTTTCATACAGATTAATTGTATTAATTTATGAGGAATAATATGAAGAAAAAAACTATATCCAAAGGCCTTTTTCTACTCCTTATTTTAGGAATTGTCACTTTAGCTTCCTTTTCTCTTGGTTGTGCCGAAAAAAAAGATACTTCTCCCGAATCTGTAAATAACACATCTCAACCTGCTGAACCTGTAGTAAATGTATCAGAGCAAGCTAATAATACTTCTGAGGAATCCGGTTTTGTATCAAACCTCTCCCAAACCCCTGAACCTACAGGAAACATTTCCCAAAGCTCTGAGCAGCAAAACTCGCAGCAGACTGCCCCTGCAGACGATAACGCAGGAGCTAATTCTCAGAGCTCCGGAGCTTTAGGTGGCAGTTCCGAGCAGGATGATGAATCAGCTTCCCAGCAGTCCGGAAGTGCAGGAGAATCTACTGGTAATTCCCCACAGCCTTCAGATTCAGGCTCCGAGGAAGATATAGCCAACATCGAGTGGCAGTGGACAGGTTTCCAGCAGTCCGATTCCCCTGATAATATAATTTCAGTTCCCAATCCTGAAAAGTATACTCTCACGTTCTTCTCTGACGGCACATACGATGTAATAGCTGACTGTAACAGTGGAAGGGGAGCATATACACAGGAGGGAAACACCCTCAGTCTTGGTCCTGCTGCTATGACGCTTATGGCATGTGAAGAAGGTTCTATGGGCAGCGAGTTTGTAAGCCTTCTGTCAAAGGTAAAATCTGCTTCTACTGAGAACGGAAAGCTTGTACTTTATGGTGAAAATACGGACGACAGAATGTTCTTTACTAATAAAAATGCCTGATCTAATATTAAATTCAGGATCTTAAGATCCAAGGTCTTAAAGTTCAAAGCTCAAACGATTAGAGCTTTCCTTTTTTTTAATTTGAATTGTATGCTTTCAACTCAAGATAAATCAGGTTCAGAAAGCTTAAGTAAGATTAAGCAAATTGAAAGATTCTAAAAGATTTACAACAATACTTTTAAGCAGACAATTTTCTGCATCTGTAATTCTAGAAAATTAATATTTTCCGAAAAGGATTTCTTTCATTCTGGCAAAAAGTTTAAATAAAAAAAATCCTTCTATAGGTTGCTTCAAACGGAAGTCCCGTACCTCGTGGCCGGGGTAGGGTAGAGGTCCATCCTGTGGCCCTGTGGAGGCTACGACCCGAGTTCGATTCTCGGTCCCGGCCCTTAATATTTTTCATTTTAATTCTTTTAATAGTTTCTGGTTCTGTCCAATTAATTTCTAAATTTTCCAGCTTTTCCGGCATTGTTTTCTTATCTAATACTTCTGTAGTCTTCTTTAACTATGGTCATAAAAAAATGTATTTTTATTCTATGCTGACACATGTGTTGATTATTACCTGTACATGCTAACAGCTATCTGTTAATACTTTACCTCCCTATATTCCAGGTTAACAGCAAATGGAAATGGCAATTATATGAAAGCACTGATTATAGACGGCTATGTAGACGAACCTGCGTGTCTTGGTGTCCCCCCTTATCTTTCTCCTTATCCTCGATATATTGCGGGTGCGCTCAGAGAGCGAGGCCTGCAAGAAGAAAATATTCATTACTCTACTATTGATGCTCTCCGGGAGTCGCCAGCAGGCGCTGGAGAGCTTATACAAAAGGTAGAGCTTCTAATTATTATTGCAGGCACTACAGTTCCAGGAAAGTATCTTAGAGCTGCCCCAATTACTCTGGGTGAAATTGAAGCAATTTTTCGGGCTGCACGTGGTCTGAAAATCCTTGGAGGCCCGATAAGGCTTGGTTTCAGCGGGGAGGGGGGAAGAGCTGCAATTGGGATGGAGTCCAGAATAAGTCTTGAAGGGGTAGAGCTAGCCAGGATGGACCTTGAGGCATTTGTATATGATATTTTTGAAAAAGGTAGTGATCCGTCGCCGCTTAAAAATCAGAGCTCAGCCCTGAGGCTAAGAATTCCAGAGACTATACAGCACCGTTTCAGGACAACTGCTGAAATCGGGCGCTGGGCTCCAAAAGGGGCTTTTTTAATCAAACGGCATCCTGACTATCCTTACTGCATGTGTGAGCTCGAAACATACAGAGGATGCGGCAGG
Organism: uncultured Methanosarcinales archaeon; assembly: GCA_964520335.1. Taxonomy (GTDB): domain Archaea; phylum Halobacteriota; class Methanosarcinia; order Methanosarcinales; family Methanosarcinaceae; genus Methanosarcina. The sequence goes on from CAZFNE010000061.1 coordinate 3,337, forward strand.
CAAATTCACTGCTCTTTCTGTACGGAATCTTTCTATGGAACTTCGGATTACAGGCCATTAGAATACGTAATTTCCGAAGTTTCAGCTCTTTACGAAAACGGAGCCAGGTACTTCAGGATTGGAAGGCAGCCTGACCTTTTCTCCTATTATGGAAGAGATGCAGGTGGGCCTGTTCCAAAACCGGATCCTGAAGTAATCGAAAAATTGTACCGCGGGATCAGGAACTCTGCACCGGAGTTATCGGTACTTCACATGGATAACGCAAACCCGATCACCCTTGCAACTTATCCAGAAGAGTCCGAACAAATCTTAAAAACAATAATTAAATACCATACCCCAGGAGATGTCACTGCTTTTGGAATAGAAAGTGCAGATCCTGAAGTAGTTGCTGCAAATTTCTTAAAAGCAAATTCCGAAGACGTTTTTGAAGCAATTGCACTTGTAAATAAATGTGGGGCTTCTAGAGGTACAAACGGGCTTCCGGAAATTCTACCCGGGTTAAATTTCGTACATGGATTAATGGGTGAATCCAGAAAAACTTTCCAGCTTAATTATGACTTCCTGAAGCACGTTCTGGATTCCGGCTTGCTGCTGCGCAGGATAAACATCCGGCAGGTTATGGCTTTTCCAGGGACTCCTATATATGGAAAAGATGGAGCTGCAAAGAAGCATAAAAACTTCTTTCTGAAGTATAAAGAAGAGGTTCGTAAAAATATTGACCTTCCAATGCTTCGGAAGGTTGTGCCTGAAGGAACGATTCTAAGGGATGTGATGTGTGAGGTCAATGAAAAAGGGATTACTTTTGGCAGGCAGCTTGGGACCTATCCTTTGCTTATAGGAATTCCTGCAACTTTGCCTTTAAGAAAATTTACGCATATCACAGTCACAGGCCACGGAATGCGCTCCATTACAGGAATTCCCTATCCTCTGCCTGTTAATACGGCTCCTTCATCCCTGCTTAAAGAACTCCCCGGGGTGGGCAAAAAAATTGCAAACTTATTAATTTCCGGAATTCCTTATGCAGATAAAGAAGATTTTGTAAAGCGGGTGCCTGAAGGCCAAAAGCTGCTTCAGTTTATTGAAATTTAAGTATTCAATAAAATTTAATTATGGAATAATTTTTTCAGTTACTTTTCCAGTCACTTTTTCAGTTACTTTTTCTCAGTTACTTTTTCAGCCAATGAGTCTTTCCAGACAAATACGGTCTGATAGGCTGAGAAAGTTAAAAATTAAAAATGCTAGAAGAGTAAAATTGAGAAGTAAAAAAGGAAAAAGGAAATAGGCAGTTTAAAACAGCATTTAAAGCTGCTTTAAATTTACCTGAGCTTCCTTCTCAAGAGGCAGTATACAGCTCCAAAAGAACCGGTTGCTGCCAGGAATTCAAACCCTGGTAGAGCACTTGAGGTTTTCTCTGTAGATTTTTTCGTGTCCGAAGAAAGATTTTTCGAATTTACAGATTCAGGCTGAACCGGGACTATTTCTCTTAAACCTGAGGTTTCTGACTCCTTGTCTGCTACAATCACAAAGTTCCCGAAACCAGGAGTTTTACCCTCGAAATAGACATACAGGTCATCTTCCTTTACAGGTTTAGTTTCGAGTTTATTCCATACTTTATCATAGTGCCAGAGTGCTACAGATGCCTGCTCAGCATTACTTTTATCCAGCCAGGATTTTTTGACCTTGAAGCAAACAACTGCGTTTTCGAGATTCTCGGAGTTTGCAACTCCTCCTGTGCCCATCCAGGCATTCATATTTTTGTAAACTTTGCCTTCAGGCAGGTCTGAAACTAGCACGGATTTAGTTTTTAACATCTCTACTATTGTGGTTATTTTCCCAAGGGTCTTTTTTGCATCGAACTCTATGTAAGCGACACATGTAGCCCCTTCTGGAAACTCAAATTTTACGTGGTCTCTGTAGCCAACAAAAGCCTGAGCCAGTTCTTTAACTTCAACATTACTCTGGAGCTCAGGAGAACTCTCGGTTCCTCCTGTGCCTCCACTGCTTCCTCCTTTTCCTGAACTCTGGCTTAATTTGCCACCAGAACCTTTGCCGCTAGAACTACTGCCTGAGTCTTCATCCGAGGGCCCATTAACTTCCAGGGAAGAACTTGACGGAAGCACTAAAACCTCATTTTTATCGATATTTTTTAAAAGGCCTACAAAGTTGTACTTGCCTCCTTCCTCTGGAGCTTTAAGGGTGTATGTGAAGCTTTCTTCGCCCATCAGCAGGAAAGAAAGTTTATTCTCGTTTACTGTTACTGCCCTATCCGGTAGGCTTGAGCTCACAAATGTAAAACCTTCAGGAAGCTTTTCCAGAACCTGCCCTGCAGCTCCATAATCTGCCAAATTAATTGTTATCTGAAACTCCTCTCCTGCATCAACTGATGCTGGAAGAAATCTTTCTGCACTGCTTGCTGAAGTTATGCTGGCAGATAAACTGAGGGCAAAAAGGAATAAAAGAAAAATTTCCCATTTATGTTGTTTCATGTTCTATCCTCCCATCCCCGAAGTAAATCCCCAAAATTGCATATTTGATTCCGCTGGATAATTCGTCGCTTCCTACAAGGTTTTCAATTTTATCTCTTGAAAAACCCGTGTTACTGCCTCCATATCTGCTTACAAGCTCTTCTTTCTCCAGTACACTGATAGGAACTTTGTCTTTGATTTCGTTTCCTGAAGAATCCTTAACTGTAAGGGTGAATTCATAGTCCCCTGGCGAAGTAGCGCAAACACAGTATGTATAAACTCCTCTACCTTCGGGTTTTAAAGAAACTATGCCCTGCCCTAAAGGAGAAAGGTCAAGGGTTACTGATTCACATTCTGAGGAGGTTCCTCCAACTTTGACTTTAACGAAAGAAAAATCTTTACCATCATCTAAAATATACTCAGGACATACAGAGATGCACTCTATAAAAGGCAATTTAAAGTTCCCTTTAAAAGTCAGGTCGAGATTCGCAGGTAAGGCCCCGTGTTTATATACTACACCGACAGGCTCGGATTCTATCCCTGCCAGCTTGAAAATTAATTGTTTTCCGTTATCTTTCTCGGTACCTGAAATTGTAAGTTGATATTTGCCTTTCTCTTTAATTATATTTGAGTTAACAAGCCTGGAATCCATGTATGCTGAAATTGTAGTTCCCTCTGGTGCATTTGCTCCGTCTGCCAGTAGATCTCCTTCAAATACGTTTGGAAGAGGAGGAGGTCCCCCTGCAGATACAATTGGAACAAATGACATTCCCAGGATAAGGATAACTGAACATAATGGAATTCTCATGGAGCTGTGCTTAAAGATCATTGTTTCACCCTGAAATTATGCTTACCTGTACTGGCTTTTTAAAACTGGTCAGATTTTTCTTCTGGATTTTGCCCCAAGCCTGAAGCTGAGAGTAATCAGGATTATTCCTGTGAGGGAATAGGCTACAGGGAATCCAGGTGCTTTTTCAAATACTGACGAATTTCCAGCTACCTTTGTTTTCTGACCGGTTGAACTGCTGCCTCCATTTTCCTTGAGATCCAAATTGGGTTCAGGAATCACATTTTCAATGATTTCAACTTCAGGTTTCCCTTCAGAATTCCCGATTTTCTCTGCCCCACCTAGAGAATTTTTATTCGCCAGGGGAATTGAAACCTGTTTAGGAGCAGGAGTTGCTGCAGCCTGGTCTGTACTTAGTTCAAGGTTGAGGACCTGGCTTCCGGATTTCCAGGTAAGCTTATTTCCCAGCATCTTTCCATTTATAGCAAAAGTAACGGTTTTTCCTTCAGCTTCAGAATTCCCTGAAATCCAGAGGCAATAATTCCCGGAAGAGCCTGCAGAAGTTTCTTCTATGACTTTTCCATCGATGTAGGCTGTAATAATAGTACCTTCAGGGGCTGGACTTCCATGTTCCAGAACAACTCCCTGAACAGTCATTGGAAGTAAAGGGATATTTTCCTCTGCAATGCCTGACTGAGAAAAGATAACAATAGATAGGAGTAAGACAATGGCTTTTAAAAAATAAGATTTTGCCGTATTATACTGCATGTTACACCTCCAATTAGTCTGTGAAACACGAAAAAGAAAAACTATTCAGCCCAAATGGGTTGAACAGTTAATTTTCCGGAGTTAGTTCGTCGTCTGAAGAATCGCAGTTAAAGGGTCTCATTGAGAGTATCACCCTCATCAAAGGTTCCGTCAAGCGCTGCCGGAATAGTTTGATCGGAGATTTCCTCATCTATGGCATCTCCAGTTTCTTCAGAATCAATTTCTCCATCAGTTGGCTCCTGATCAGCAGGATCAATCTCTTCCCCGTCCTCAATTATTTCCCCTATATCGAAGTTTTCATCGAGTCCGGAATAGTTCTGATGACTATAGACACTGTCAATTGAAGCATATGTTCCCTCATTCTTTACAAAGACCCAGTATGCCTGTCCCGGAACCATATATCCTTCATATTGGAGAGTTTTAACAGGTGAAGGGTTTAATTTATCATCAAAAAACTCTCCTCCAGCAGGTGTAGATTCATTCTGCATAATCATACTGCTAATCGGCCCCATAGAGGGAATTATTCCTCCCCAACCTTCATTCTGGCTGTAAGTAATAAGGTTGGAAACTTTATAATCAATAAATTCGTCCCTGAGAGAGGCTAAGGAAGTTGCCCAGGCTGCAGGTTTTGTAGAAGTATGCCCAATCATTTGCCAGCCCCTGGGTAGATCAAGAGAAGCTGGGACATCAGGAGTTGTACTGTCAAAAGACATTGGTTTGAACTTTACATTGGTTATGCAGGCTTCAGGGCTGTAAACCCAGTACCCTTTACATGGTTCAATAGTTTCCGGGAATTGCCAGTACTCTCCATCCCAGTAAATTACAGTACTACCTTCCCCAAAAACGCTCTCAGGGCCTTCATTAAAATCAGCCAATCTTTTTGGCACGGATTTCAAGTTCCATCCTTTTTCCAGAGTAATATTCATATCTTCATAAGTCTGGACAGGGCCGCAGATGCTAAACTCTTCGTTATAATTGTTCGCGTCGTCCCGCGCAATAACTACAACCCAATAATCCTTTCCGTAAACAAGCGGCTTTCCTTTATATTCTTCAATAAATAGATGTATATCGAGAGTATTGAGTTCCACTTTTTCCATATCTTGGATGCTCGAAGGTTCAAAATCACTCATATAAACTTCATATGGAATGGGGCTGAGATCTTCTTCTTCGCTTTCGTCCCATCCAACCTCGAGAGCAGGATAATCTGTCACAGAAGCCCATGTTGTCTCCCCAATTGCATCTTTAACCTGCAGATTTGTGATATTTTCCGGAATGGTTGTATCGAGAGAGAAGTGACAGGGTTCCTCAGGTTCATACGTATCGCCTGCACAATCCGTTACCTTCACCGTCCAGGTCATATCGTCCGCATCAGAGAGATCCGCACCCACGGTATAGTAATTAACAGACTCAGGCCCAACAGTAAAGCCATCACTATCCCCATCTTTTAACGGTTCGCTCTCAACTTCTTTCCCATTTATATACAGTTTGTAATTAAATGGCAGACCTGGCCCCCCAGAAACTCCGAAAACAAAAACTGGCTGTCCAGTAACGGCCTCTTTATCAGGGGAAGTGAGAGTTACTTCGAGTCCCTCGGCATCCATATAAAAGTCCCGAGTTTCACTCATAACACTGTTTCCAGCCTTATCTTCAATATAAACCGAATAGTTGTGCAGGCCATCAGGGAGGTCAGGGTAAGGAATTTCAACATACTCGCCTGACTTCATAGTCCCTGAACCTAACTCCCCAAGCGGCTCTTCATCAAGATAAAGCTCATAATTCAAGTCTAGTGAATTGTTTTCGGATAAAGCATCTTTAGCCGTAAAGCTGAAAGTCATATTAGCTGTTGTAACAACTGATTCTTCAGCAGGCGAAACAAGATTCACAGTTGGAGCCTCGGTATCCACAAACATCTCAAGAATTCCGCTAGTGCCTTCATTCCCTGCATCATCCTTGAGTTTTACTTCCCACGTGTAATGCCCCTCAGCAAGCTCAGTATCAAACGTTTTATAAGACCCGGAGTGTACAGTACCTGAGCTTTCCAGAGTATCATTAACATAAAGTTCATAGTCGATTTCGCTGTCAAAAGCATCATAAGCACTGAAATTGAAAGTTACTTCATTTGTTGCAACGTAATCAGTTTCAGGTTCAGATCTTACGAATTCCGGAGCTGTATTGTCAATAATAAAAGCGTTATTGTGAGTTTCTTCGATTTCTTTCCCATTTTTATCAATTACAGACAGAATTACATCCACAGGTCCATTTATCTCATCAGGAACTTCATATTTACAGGTCCAGACCGTGTCAGTTACCTTCTCCATATTTGCCTTAAAGAAAATCCCACCGGATATGTTTTCGTCTCCATGTGTACTTTCATTTCCAGAAAGCTCTCCTGATAAAGATTCATTCTCACCAGAATCTTCATCCAAACCATTCTCAGAAAGATTCTCTGGAAGGTCCATCTCAGATGAAGGCTCATTTAAATCTAGATCAGCATATGTTTCCTCTTCGCTTTCTATATCGTCAACAGGTTCTTTCGGAATTGTTTGATCACCTTCAAATTCCGGTTTTATATTGAAACTTAATTCTGCAAAATTTACAGGTTTTTTGAAAACCGCGGTAATCTTCACTACATCCCCTGAATTGAAAGGCCCGTTTTCATCATATTTTATTTCAGCAAAATAATTTCCAGCTTCTTGTGGAGATGTTATAGAATTTCCTGTATCAATCTTATCAGTATTTGCACCTGCCACTCCCGCTAAAAGGAAGATTGTTAAAAGTGCTCCAAATAGAATCGACCCTTGCTTCATAATCTGCACCTGTATTTTTCAAGCATCCATTAACTGTGCCCAATAAATTCCTCTGTTTCCATACCCAATATTATACATCTAATAGTCTTCTAGAGGCAGGGATAACAACCCTACCAGCAAAAATAATCGAAATTATTCTAAAATCAAGAGCCTCCGTTTAAGGAGAAAATTGAAAATATAAATTTTAACTTATTGAAGATTTCAGGTTATGGTTCAATCCTTAACCCACCCCCTATAAAATTGGAATGTTCACAACTTTTTCAACAGACCATCAGACTATCAAAATTAAAAGACTACTGTAATTAAAATTTAACATAAAGGAATTGAGTAATCGATGTTTCCGATAGACAAATCTAATCCTGATTGTTCAGATGCAATCAGAGAAGTTGTGAAATACCCCCCCATTCAGGTATTGGTGCTGCCAGGCAACACCGTACTAGAGGCATCCATTTGCAGGTATTTAGATGCTCTTTAAGTTATTATTAAGAGCAAAAAGACTGATTTTTGCAAATGTCCTGCCTTTATGTAAACTTGTAAAATATTATGGTAAAGATTGTCTATAACTAATATAAATCTTTCCGATAGAATATAATTAGTTATCTCAAATTTATAATAAATTCGGAATGTATTTACAAGATATTAAATGCTCAGAAAGCCTAATGTAAAAAATCTAAAATTAATCCTGAGGAAGAAATTTTTTGCTAAGTTTTTATCTTCATGTACTTTATTCAGGAAATTGAAAATGAACGAAATTTGATTAATTCTGGAGCTTTCAAGTATTTTTCCAGTTTTCTGTTCATAAGTTTAAAGTGTACAGAGCACGTAATTAGGGTAAAAATATGTTTTGTGTAGAGAAAGTGGGGATTGAGAATGAGATATACTTTTCAAGATTCTACTGAATTTCCTGTACAACGGGATTTTATTCAGGATATCCAGGACTTCATAGAGACAGCAAAGAAAGTTATACCGCTTGAAAAATCACTTATTGAGATTAAAAGAATCAATAAACAGAAGGTAAATCTTCTCGAAAGAAGGATCCAGGAGATAAACGAGTTTGAAAAAGACCTCAAAGATTATGTTGAAAGCCGCACGTATGCAATTAAAGCCAGTGACATCCTTGAAATTAAAGCCAGAACACTTGAAGTTGTATCGACTGCAGCCCTGTTACAAAAGAATGAAAAAATTGAGGAGATCAATCAGCAAAACCGACTTGATCTCGTTGAACTTCAGCAGCTTGAAGAAAGAATCCTTTTAATCTTAAGTCCTTTTTTCGAAAACAGTATTTATGGGGCCCAAAACGCTTATTCGGCCTGGGTCGAAGATAAAAAGTTAAAAGGAAGACAAATAAGTTCTATAGGTGAAATGCGGTATGAATTTGAAATCTATTTTACGCAGGATATAGTGAAGGTAAAGGACCTTCAGGCCGGACTGATTATACCTGTCTGGGTAGAGAGTGGGATTCTATCACGAGAAAAAAAGGTAAAGAATCTTGATGTTTCTAACTTCTATATAAAAAATCTCGAATCCGAGGGAAATAACCTGACTGCAACTCTTGAAGATGCAGATTCAGGTGATAAGTTCTCTTTTTCTGCCAATGAAGATATTTTCCTTATCCTGCACAGGGACTACGAAATAACTGGGGACGAGAATTTAGCTTCTTCACTGGATATATATACCGTCTCGGCATTTATAGCAAAGCTCAGGGCTTTTTTTAGGGACTTTGAAGGTTCAAGTGAACTCAGGCGGGTTATTTTTAAAGGCAAAAATGTTTTTGAAGAAAACAGGGTTCACGACTGCCTGAAACAAATTGCTTCTATATATGCTCCCCTGATTACCCAGGCTATTGAAAGAGGATATACTGAGGGTGAAGTTGCAATAAAAATTGAAAGCCCTGAAGGTATAAAAACAGAAAAGTACCTTGAAAAATCTGAGATCGCAAAGGAACTTTTAAGCATAGGAGCCGAAGGGGAAGAGCTTGCAAAAACCCTTAAGATAATGGATGCATAAAAAGGGCTATGTGTATCCTCAGCACTTAATATGAATATAATAAATATTATTACAAATGTTATTATAATTTTATTAAACTTTTTTATATATATGGATATGTGTAAATCTGTATATATATTTTTTTATATAGATTATAATTTTGTAATATAATGAGCCTGTAATATATCTTATTGGAACGTTTTATTAAAAAGAGCTTAAGGTAAAGGGTGTTAGGATAAAGAATAGAAGGATAAAGGGGTAGTTGGCTAAAATGGTATCTAATCCAGGTTGTTCTCCAGAGGGAGACGATAAAGGAGTCTCAAATTATATTTTGGGGCTATATAATTTATGAGGAAAATGAGCGTGTGTGATGCAAGGTCATAGGAATTGATATTTTTAATCAAAAAAGGTTATGTGCCTTTAATATTTTCTTTTCAAAATTATGAAGTTTTCCTACCCTAATTCGCCTACTTTTATACAGGACTATTTTTTTTCTATTTATCCGCTGGTATTCAATTACCTGCAGATTTTCAATTATTTCTAACTTATGCCTTTTTTCCTTCTTTTACTTTAATTTATGATTGGTTTTAGATCTCCTTTTTCTTTATCCTTGCTACCTTAATGGATTTATATACCTACAACTGAAATAATAATGGAAATTTTTAAGCAAAGTTAAATTTTAGCCTTAAATTTCTGGCCTGGATTAATTTAGTCTCTTTTTACAATCATTCTGATTTTAGATCTTCGTATCCGGTCCCATCTGGCAGGAAAGGAGTAAAAATTATAACCATACACAGAAGCAGCAAAGTGCCCCACATTTTGACTGTTGTTTCGGAAATAGCATAGAATACAAAAATACTTAAAATGACCCATAAAGTGAAACTTAACTGAAGGGCAATTTTTGCCCGGTACAAAGTTTTAGCACTCTCTTTCAAAAAACTCCCCCATATAGAAATACCCATTAAAAATGATTCCCAATTGGATTAATAACTGTTTATTGCAGGGAAAAAACTTGAAAATTCTAGAATTAAAGGAGAAAAAATTAATGCAAAAAAATTTTAAAACCAGTTTAAATTTAATAATTAAGTAGATAATTTATACATCAGCCGGGATTCGAACCCGGGTTCGAGCGTTGGCAACGCCCGGTGATGACCGCTACACTACTGATGTTCAAAGCTTACGGGATGCCCTGCCGCTTTTTTAGAGTATATACTTCCTCATTAATTAA
>CAZFNE010000062.1:0-13295 GCA_964520335.1 uncultured Methanosarcinales archaeon
AAGCGGGATGACCTTTTCCTGAATTGGGGTTGGTTCTTCAAACCCTTTCTTTTTAAGGGCTTTTAATGTACTGTCTGAAAGACCAAGTGCTTTAAATTTTGCTAATTTTTCCATGTACTCACTCTAATGTTTACAATTATTTTATGCAGATCAAACAAAGTTCAGATATGCTGCTTAACCTGCTGATTATATACTATCTACCGCATACGAGGAGACAGCTTTCTGCGAAGAAAAAGGCCATTTTCAAAATTAGAGCATGATACCATTGAAAAGGTGAACATGTCTTATAAATGGTTTATATCCCCGGATGCGAAAAGGTGCCTAAGGACCAGGGAAATTCGATCGATTCGAAATCGACACAGACAAAACTTATACAGCAAAATACGATTTTCTTGGATAAGTTCCAGACGCTTTTTGAATTCTTCCCTGTGATACAGGCAGACTGAGTGACGAAGCTAGGTAAACTTTCACTCAAACACTTATCCTCTACCCCCTTCCATATATATAATCCTTTGCCATCTATTTTCTGCGGAACTGCAAGTTTTAAAATTTTATCATATAATTATTATAAAAATAATTATGAAAAAATTAAAGGCAGTTTACCAAAGGTAGTGACAAACTGTAGAAAAATAAGAGTTCACTCTATAAAGTAAAATACCTGACATGTTCGATATATGAAAATAAGCGAAAAGAACCCATTTGTATAGGGTTTTTTCACATAATATTTGTATCATTCTTTTGTTAAATCCTCTTTTCCCATGAAAATTTATTTATAAGATTTAATAATACAAGCTCTGGAGGGTAAGCTCATCGGTAAACATGTCTTTGAGAAGATCAAGTCTTTCTATTGAATTCCTGATCTGTTCGGGTTTGTCAAGAAGTTCTTCACAGGCTGTTTCTTCCTGTATGGTTGTGACTCTTAAAAGCTCTGCAAAGTTTACACATTCATCCAAAAATCTATTAAATAATTTCCGAGCTTTAAAAAAGAGGTCGAAGTCTCAAATTCCGGCTGGAGAGTCTTTTCGTATTCTGCTTTCTGTTTCATTTCTGCAGCAAGGAGCCTGACTTCTACGTAATCCCTTTTGTTCAGGAGATTTCCCAATTCGCTAAGCATTGTCCCTATATTTTGTGTGAAATAAGCCACTTCAAAGGCCCACTGTTTATCAAAATTAATTCTCTGGGATGTATTGGAAAATGGATTTTTGTTCATGAGCCAGGTTATCTCCTGCTTTAATTGCTTTAATTGCTTTGCCTTTTTATAATATTAGCTGAAGAGGGGAAAGAATAAAAATTTAACTAAATTTTCACTTAATTTCCAGTATTTTTAAGGCATTTTTTGCCTTTTTGTAGGAATTTTCGATAAGTTCAGGATTGCCCTCCATCTCTATTATTTCAAAATTGTAGAGTCTGGCAAACTCTTCTGCCTTTGTTTCAAACTCCTTTTCATAGTTGAGTCCTGTACTGACTTTTGCGGCGTTTTTTGTAACTCGAATAATCAAAAACCATTTTGGTCATTTCACTTTTTTGATTATGCAAACGATAAAAGTTACCTACCTATATTTCCTATATCTCTTTATTATATTATAACATATATATTACTCTATGACATTCTCAGATAGATGGAATGAGATGGATTTTATATATCAATTTGTTATTATTTTAGTCATCTTGACAGCAATTGTTGGTATTTTAGGTTTAATAATGATATCTTTCAAGATTGGATAATATGACTTCTCTTTCCATAGTTGCTACAAAGTTTTAAGCCCTGGTGCTTCAATAGCTTTTTATTTGAATCCAGTTTTTAAATATGCAGTCTGAGCTTGCTTGCTGGTCGAATTTGGGCTATTATCTTATGCATATATAAAATATATATAAAATAATAATATTCTTAATGATTTTGCCTTTATTATCCATAAAGATGAGAACCGGGAATCATCATACTTTAAAATTTTTCCACATTTCCAAGCAAATTTCCTAGAGCCTATATAAAAGCAAAATCATCTCTCAATATTTCTGCATTTCTTCAAGCTTTTCATAAAACAACTTCTTGTAACCTGTCTGGAATTCCATCAAGGGAAAATTCCAGCAAATCCACAATAAGAATAAGCTTATTATCTGTACGTTCAGATATTTTCGGAACTTGATCAAGAGGCATTACTTTATGGGAATACTGGATTTCATTTATTTATCGAAGCAGCCCCGAATTATTTTCGCTTTCCAGAATAACTATTTCGTCCAGTTCAGGATCTTTTTCTATAATGTGTAATATTTCGTTTTCAAATATCCTGCATCCTAAGACCGTAATTACAGGCATATACTCACTCCTTTTATACAGGCCTTTTAAAATCTTACAATATATATTCTACGCTTTATATATTTGTTTTTCTTATAGTAAATGGTCTCTTTTTCTGGAATGTTTTATCTACTATTTTTTTTAAAATTGAAAGAAATTAGTTCGACCTCACTAGTTTCTTCGCATTTGCAGGGATATACTTTAATACTGTCATGCATTTTATAAGAGTGGGGGAAAGAATAAGGTGCAACAATTACAGTACAATGTTAGGAGAGCTAAGCTTTCGGACGTGCATAAAATAATGGTCCTTTACAGGAGTGTTGCTGCGTCTTCTGGTGGAATTGCAAGGCAGGCTGACGAAGTTACTGAAACCTATGTGCTAAATTTCGTTGAAAGATGTCTTGAAACCGGGATTATCCTGACTATAGAAAACCCCGCAAATCCTGAGGTTTTAATAGCTGAAGTTCACACCTGCAGTCCTGGTATCAGGGTTTTTTCTCATCTTTTCAGTGACCTTACAGTTGCTGTTCATCCTGATCATCAGGGTAAAGGAATTGGAACATTACTCTTCAGGACTCTATTACATGAAATCCAATTAAACCATCCTGAAATTTTCAGAGTGGAACTTATAGCAAAGGAAAGCAATCACAGAGCAATCAATTTTTACCAGAAATTCGGTTTTAAACCTGAAGGAAGGCTTGAAAAAAGGATATTCGGAAAAACCGGGGAATTAGAAGCTGATATTCCAATGGCCTGGATTCGTCCAGAATAAGATTAGCAATAAATTCGTAAACCTGGAGTAAATATGTTTTTCTAAAAATTTGGTTGTTCTTACCTATAAAATCACTCTAAGATCAGCTTCTCTGAAAGAGCTGTCTTTGAGGATAAATTTGACAAAAGATCAAAATCACACTGCACTCAAGCTTTTAAAATAATTAACTAATCTCCCTTATCTCTCCTCTAGTATTCATTGCTACGCCAGCTCAAGAAAAGTCTGAAATGAACAAAAATAAAATGAAATGAAAAAGTAACTATAAATAGTCGGATTTTCAGAACAAATACAGTAGATAAAAGAACTTACAGGTATAGTTAGGTAAGTACAGTTATAAGGCACTTAGCTTGAGCAAAAAATTACATGAATAGAACTTTATTCCTAAAAATTTGATTTGCCAGTCTAATGCATTAGATGTTCTGGAAGCTAAAAAAGAAGAATTACAAAACCAAACTTAATTTTTAAAAATAGCTTTTAAGAGAATACCCGCAGGTATTCTCTTTTTTCATTTTTCCTTAGACCGGAGAACAGTCATATTTATTTTCTAGGCTATGGAAGCTGTTGAAATGGGTAGTTATCCCAATAAAACTTTATTTCAAATTTTATTTGGGAGCAACTACTTTAATCTGTTCTTTAGCTCCGGTTTTCGGTCTTTCATTGGATATTGTTATACAATCTTTCGGGCACCCGCTAACACATTCAGTGCACATTATACATCTGAACACATTAAGTTCCCAGGTTTTTTCGGCTTTAGTAACCTGTATCGCATCCGGAGGGCATTTCTTTTGGCAGATCCCACAGTAAATGCAATTCTCAGGGTTGAAAAGAATCCTCCCTTTAAATTCCTCAAAAGGCGTCCTTATTACAAAAGGATAAAGCCTGGTAGCAGGTTTCTTAGAAATATTTGTTATTACAAGGTTTAACATACCCATCATATCACCTTCTTTACCTTTCAGTGCAGCTTATGCAGGGATCTATAGTAAGTACAACTATAGGGACATCAGCAAGTCTTACACCCGGAAGAGTAAGTAAGAGTGAAGGTATATTTGCGAAGGTAGGAGTCCTTATTTTAAGCCTTTCAAGGTTCTTGGTACCATTCCCTTTGACGTAATATACAACTTCTCCTCTGGGCTGTTCTGTTCTCATAATTGCTTCGCCTGTAGGGAAACCTTTGATGGGTATTGCAACGTCTCCATTAGGCATCTTGGAAAGGGCATTCCTTATCAACTTAATGGATTCGTACAATTCAAAAACCCTTACTTTGGTCCTTGCATAGCAGTCTCCATCTTTTTCGGTGACGACCTTAAAACCAAGACCTTTATAGATATCCCAGTCGGCTTCTTCTCTGATATCACTGCTAACCCCGCTTCCTCTAAGGGTAGGTCCAACAGTTCCAGCCTCATAAGCGAGCTGTTTTGACATTGTAGCCAGGCCAACAGTTCTTTGTTTAACTGTGTAATTGTTTATGAAAACCTTTTCGAGATCTTTAACCTGGGCTTCGACTGTATCGAGCATTTTCAGAATCATATCAATATGCTCTTTAGTCAGGTCTTTGGAAACTCCTCCAACTTTGGATATTGAATGAATAACTCTGTTTCCAGTTATTTTCTCCAATACATCCAGTACTAATTCCCTGTATTTCCAGCATTCATAAAAGAGGCTTTCAAATCCAAAACCATCAGCAAACAGGCCAAGCCAGAGCAGGTGACTGTGAACCCTGTTAAGTTCGCCAACTATTACTCTGATGTATTCTGCTCTTTCTGGGATTTCGACATCAAAGAGTTTCTCGACTGCTTTTGTGTAAGTTATGCCGTGGAGGGCACTGCAGATTCCACAGATTCTTTCACAAATGTACGTTGTCTGGTTGTAGTCCTTCGTGTCGATGAATTTTTCAAGCCCTCTGTGCACATAGCCAAGGGAGGGAAGTGCTCCAACAACAACATCATTGTCCAGCTCAAGTTTTAAGGATACTGGTTCAGGTAAAACGGGATGTTGAGGACCAAAAGGTATTACAGTTGTCATGTGATTCTCCTCTCAAATTGCTTTAAGCTAAGGGGGCTTTTGGACTGTTTGGTGTCAGGTAAAGGTGGCCTTTGTAGTCTATTGCCAAGCCGTCGAAAGCCAATCCGAAAAGGTCCTGGTACTCGTTCTCAATCAAAAGTGCACACAGGTAAATGCCTGAAACACTTTTGGGCTTCTCGCCTGGTTTTACAAAGTACCTCAGATTTTTAAGTTTGTAATCCTTGTCAAAGAGATATATAAAATCGTGGCCATCGTCCTTCTTAAGGCATATCATTGTAACATATCGATAGCCATCATTCTTTAGACCTTCAACAGCTTTCAGCAGTTCGGCACCGCTTTTCATTTCTGTAGCGTCTATCGTATTCTTAAGCATTTGATGGCACCTCGTTTCCTTTAAGTTTTACCTCTTTTCCTTTTATATTCCCTTTCTTCTTGTTTTCAAGAACTGAAAGGGCTGCTACTACTCCGTCAAGTATGGCTTCAGGTCTGGGGCAGCATCCGGGGACATATGCATCTACGGGTATGATCTGGTCCACTCCACCTATTACGTTATAGCAGTTGTGGAAAATGCCGCCTGTAGATGCACAGGCACCAACTGCTAGAACAACTTTTGGATCAGGAATCTGGTTATAAAGGTTCTTCAGCACATTTACATTTTTATAATTTACAGAACCTGTAACCACCATTATATCAGCTTGTTTTGGAGTGCCTATATTTAAAACACCAAATCTTTCAGCATCATATAGAGGAGTAAGACAGGCAACTACTTCAATATCACAGCCATTACAACTGTTACAATTTACGTGTATTATCCATGGGGATTTTGCCAAACTCATAGTATCCCTCTTTTAAACTAATGTAGCTCCGCTAAAGTACAGGTATGCTATATTTACAATGGAAATTAGCAGCAGGAATGTCCAGCTCAGTTTAAGCATCCATTGCCAGTATACTCTTGCAGTAATGTTATCCACAACAA
Organism: uncultured Methanosarcinales archaeon; assembly: GCA_964520335.1. Lineage (GTDB taxonomy): Archaea > Halobacteriota > Methanosarcinia > Methanosarcinales > Methanosarcinaceae > Methanosarcina. The sequence goes on from CAZFNE010000062.1 coordinate 6,064, forward strand.
TTACAAGCAAGAAAGCAGCGGTTGAGATAATAAACCCTATTACTGGGTTTACTGCCCAGAACACAAATATAAGTCCTGTTAAGAACACGTACTCATAGAAGTGTGCAATTTCAATAATTGCAAACCCTGGTCCTGAGTATTCAGTAAGCATACCTTTTACCAGCTCCTGGTGAGCATGGTGGGAGGTTGAATAGTCGAAAGGCGATTTTTTCAGTTTTATATTCAGAACAAAAATCATTGCTATGAATATAAGAGGCGTATAAAACAACAGGGGGGTTGTTGCACTTGTTACTGCAGATAACTTAAAGGTTCCTGTAAGTAAGTATATTGCAAGAGCGTATAAGATTAAAATTGGCTCATAAGCAAGTATTGCCATAATTTCTCTTGAGCTTCCTATTCTTGCATATGGGGAACCAGTGCTCATACCTCCTACTATGAGAGCTATTGAAGATACTGTGTACACGAATATTATCATTAAGATGTCTTGCTTAAAGATCAACATCAAGAGACTTAAAACTATAAAGACTAAGTAAACGATTACGTAAAAGTTCTGAGATTTGTTTACAATCATGTTGTCTTTGCTAAGAAGCTTCTTGACATCATAATATGGCTGTAAAATAGGAGGACCTACTCTACTTTGCAATCTTGCAGTAATTTTCCTGTCAATTCCTGCAGCTATGCAACCGACAATAGGAGCACCAATTAAAACAATAATGGCTATTAAAATATCGTTTGCATTCATAGCATCATTCCTCCTGCTAGTGCAAGAACAATTAGCAATATGGAAACTACATATCCTAATGTTGTAAGTTTGTTTTCTCCAAAGGTATTTTGCAGGTATATATTAGAGGCGCTGCTCTTGTCGTAAGCGCAAAGCCCATTCCTGAACATTAATCCATCCCTCTCCATATTGTTTTCTCCACACATGTAATAATTGGACATACGGGGAGTGTACATATTTCTGACGGCGAAATAAATCAGAATGGCCAGAGCAAGAACTATGAAGATTGCTGCATAAGCAAATGCGCCTATTTCAGAGGTAAATTGTCCAGCTTCTCCTGAAATGTTTGGAACATTACTAAGCAAAATCTGAACCTGAGGTCTGACGAAGTAGTCGTATATTTGGAATATAAAGATACTTGTAACTACGATGCATAACCCAAGGAATGAAAGTGGGAAATATGTTTCCAGTTTCTTGTGGGGAACTGCATTTTTATCCATGGTAGATGATAATACTGTCCCAAGCCACTTTGCATAATAAACAGTAGTTAGTGCACTGCCGAGGATAAGGAATATTATCACAATAGGATTCTGTGCAGCAGCTTCCATTGATACCCATTTGGTGAGTAATACTGCAAAGGGAGGTAGCAGCATGGATATCATTCCCAGGGATATAAGCATTGTAAGAAGAGGAGCTTTCTTTATTAAGCCTGCCATATCTTCGATATCTCTGCTTCCAATAGTGTGTTCAATTTCACCTGTGCAGAGGAAGAGCAGGGCTTTTGAGATGGCGTGGAACAGAATTAGCATAATCGCAGCAGCCACAGCCATCGGCGTACCTACCCCTGCGCTTGCAATAATTAATCCAAGGTTTGCAATTGTCGAGTAAGCAAGAACCCTCTTAGCATTTCTCTGAGATAAGGCTAAAGCTGAGGTCATAACGAAAGTAAAAGCTCCGAAAATGGCAATAGCTAATCCAAGATTTGTGCCTGTAAAACCTGGTACAAGTTTTACTATTAAAAATACACCAGCGTTAACCATTGTGCTTGAGTGCAGTAAGGCGGAAACAGGGGTTGGGGCTACCATTGCGCCTAAGAGCCAGCTCTGGAAAGGCATCTGGGCAGATTTCGCAAAGCCTCCAATACAAAGTAAGGCAACAGGAAGACCTATAGCAGCCATCGCTGTGGGATCAGTTCCAGCGTAAGTTCCAATTCCAGAAAGTGTATTTATCCCATAATTCATTTCGAGCAGAATAATGCCTATTGATAAAGAAATTCCACCAACCAGGTTTAGAGCAAGAGCCCTGAAACCATTGTTTATTCCTTCTTTATCCAGGTTATATGAGATCAGCACGAATGAACAAAGAGTCGTTAGTTCCCAGAAAAGAAACAGCCATCCCAGGGTATCAACCATTACTAAGCCGTTCATGGCTGCAAGGAAAAAGCTCATTGTAAAGTAAAACGTCCTTTGTCTGTTCAAGTGCCTGTGGTGCTCGTATTCATCCATGTATCCTGTTGCGAATAATATAATCGCAGTACCGACTACATTCACAATCAAGATCATCATCTGAGAAAATTGGTCAATATTAAAAGAAGCACCTTCAGCATGTGGAACGCTGGTAAAAGTGTAAGCGAATATAGCGGCTGCAATTATTCCTAGCCCAAGTGTAGGCCAGTTTTTATATTTCGCTGACATGGCAAGAATAAATAGTATTACCAGTACCTCGAATATAAGGACAATATTTTCCAACATTGCGAAATTTGGTTCGGCAATTGGAACTACTCCAGTACCATCCAATACTAAATTAACTGATAGAACTACTCCAATTATAAAAAAAGCCCAAGCAATTATTTTATATAATGATTTGGGAAGGGCTACAAATAAAAGTGAAAACAGTACAGGTACTGCAATTAATAGCATAACTGTTGTTTCTAGCATACAACGTATCCTCCGATCTATTTATCCTCCGATCTGTTTTATATTCTAGATTATAAGATTGGAATGTTGCATTTGAAAAAAAACCAAGATCAATACTATTTGTAACAGTCCCATTTTTAACAATCCCTGACATTGATGTTGATTTCTCAGTTCAAGTGCACAATTCCTGAATGTATAAGAATATATAAGAATAATGGACTAAAATTGCCCACAATATTATAATATTCTTTATTCAAAATCACAAGAAATAATAATGCGTCGATAGCGTCGACATAATATCGACATGTTACCAACTGTTAATAATATCAAAGGCATATTTAAAGGTGGTGATTTTCTTTTTAATTTTATATTACTCTCAAGAATAATGGACTAAAAAAAGTCCCTAAATATTTAACATGTATAATTAATATCACCCGGAGTTTTATTGCCTTAGATAGCAACCAATACTACTGACTTTAATTAGCGTAGTATACAGGTGCTATATTTCAGCAATGTAATAGGGCATATTTAAACCTGATGATCTGATCTTATTTTTTGTGGCTTCCCATATGAGTTATTTTCTTAATTATTCTTCTTCTTTTATTCGAAATTTTATTATATAATTCATTCAATAATTAAAATATTAATCTAAAAATATTCCAATAATTAATATTACGAAGATATATTTAAAGAAAGTGATTTTAACTTTATAATTATATTAATTTATATATACATCTTTTGAGGTCTTTAAGTTTAAAAAAAGAAGATTTTTCGTGGATACTTTTCGCAAACTTTTAAAACTTAAACTGCCTTTTATATTATTAATTTTAAAGAATCAACATCAGTTGATCCTGAACTTTCATTTTATCTTTTTAATTTACTTCTCTTTTTTTATATTTCTTTGAGAAAACTCCCTGTTCTTTAAAATTTCTACTTTTATATTTTTTGAATATGTCTAAAATCTTATTTTAAACTCATTTTTCTCGATTTATAACCTGTTTTCTTAAGCTATTTTCAAAATAATCTTTAAAATCTCTGTCCCAAGAAAAATTTCAAAAAAAGGGATAAATAAAGCTCTGAACTCTAATTAAACCAAAAAAGATAATAGATAATTAGCTTTTTTTAATCTTGATAGCTGGAAATAACTCTATTTATGGATAAATTCTTATTTACCCGTTCAATAAATGGATTAATATAAATAATCAAAAGTGCACTTATAGTTCCGACTTAGAATTTTTTATTATTAATAATTAGAAGCCTTTATTAATAATTAAATAAAAATTTTCCTGCAATTTAATACTGTTAAATTCCTGCAGGATTGTATGCTTGTAGGTTTGGATGGTTTAAATCCAAATATATCGAATATAGGTTTGTAAAAATACTATGGGAATTTATCCTGTTATACCCTGTGTTTGAAATATACTTTAAAGAGAAACTTATTATATAAATTCAATAATATTAGAGGATATGCCAGAAAAAGAGTGTAAGACCGAGCCTCACTGCCTTTCCAGGAAAAAATGCTTTTTCTATACTATTCTCCTGTTTATTCTTGCAGGTATTTTTGAAATTGGTGGCGGCTATTTAATCTGGTTATGGCTTCGTGAAGGAAAAGGTTTGATTTTTGCTTTCTCTGGAGCAATTGTTCTGTTCTTATATGGAATTGTGCCTACTTTTCAGCCTTCTTACTTTCACAGGATATATGCGACCTATGGAGGCATTTTTGTGATTATGTCCCTGCTCTGGGGATGGGTTTTTGACAAAATAGCCCCTGATGCCTATGATCTTGCAGGATCCCTGGTTATTCTTATCGGAGTTTCAATTATATATTACTGGCCAAGAAAGGATGAGATAAACAGTGATTGATCCCATAATCTCTTTTGTCCTGTTCTTTCTGGCCGCTTTGTTCGAAATAGGAGGCGGCTATTTAGTCTGGTTATGGTTAAGGGAAAAAAGAGGCTTAGTCTTCGGGCTGCTTGGAGGCTTAACCTTGGCAATTTATGGAATAATTCCAACCTTTCAACCTGCCAACTTCGGCAGAGTTTATGCTGCATATGGAGGTGTTTTCATTGTTTCTTCTCTTATCTGGGGAGCTTTCGTAGATAAAAAGAATCCGGATAAATATGAAATTATAGGGGCATTAATTGCACTTATAGGGGTCCTAATAATGTTTTATATCCCTCGCTAAACTAAATAAATAGAAAGAATATGCCTGATATCAGGCAGGAAAAATATACTGTTCAAAGATGCCCCAAAATTATATTTATAACTGTAGTTATAAAATATATAAGTATCTAATGCAAGATTTTTACTTTTTCTTTTATATTCCTGTCCTGATATCTTGTGTTTTTCCCGTACCTTCATTATACTTCTGCTGTGCCTTTATTATTGTACTTCCATTATGGTTTTCTAACGAAATTACACTATATTATACACTTCAGGACTAATTACACTAAGAAAATCTATTTATAGATTCGTGCTCTGTTGGAGCTCAAAGTTTCTGTCTTTTTATTAAAAACGTAAGTTGCAATACTGTATATGGAGATATCTACATGCTTCAGATATATAAATCAACAGATAACGGACTGATAAATCTCGATGAAATCGAAAATGGAGCATGGATTAACCTTTCAAATCCGGATATTCAGGAAATTAATAATATTTCAAATGCCCTCAACATTCCTGTTGAATATGTAAAGGCTGCCCTTGACGAAGAAGAGCGTTCCAGAATAGAAGTCGATGAAGGATGTACTCTTGTATTAATTGATATTCCTGTAGTTAATATTCCTGCTTCAGATATTAACCTGGAACCAAATGGAACCTATTATACAATTCCTCTTGGGATTATAATTTCGGACAAAAATATCGTTACGGTCTCGCTCAGGGAGAATTATGTTATAAAGGATTTCATTGAGCGGAAAAACAAGTCATTTTATACATTTAAAAAGACTCGTTTTCTTTTACAGATTCTCTACAAAACCTCAAAATTATATCTTTTATACCTCAGGCGTATAGACAAAGCCAGTGATAAGATTGAAGCTAAACTGCACAGATCCTTAAAAAATAAGGAATTAATACAATTACTTGAACTGGAAAAAAGCCTTGTATACTTCTCGACCTCATTAAAAAGCAATGAAATAGTGCTTGAGAAAATCCAGAGGTTCAATCCCGTAAAAATGTATCCTGAAGATACCGAACTTCTTGAAGACGTAATTATTGAAAATAAACAGGCAATTGAAATGGCAAATATTTACAGCAATATCTTAACCGGAACAATGGATGCATATGCATCGGTTATCTCTAATAATTTAAATATTGTCATGAAATTCCTGACTTCAGTCACTATCCTCTTATCAATTCCAACGATGGTAGCAAGCTTTTTCGGGATGAATGTCGATGTGCCTTTTGAAAATAATCCGCATGCTTTTGCAATCATTTTCATGATTACAATGTTAATTTCAGGAGGTTTAGCTATTACAATGGTAAAAAAGCAAATGTTTTGAATATTCATAAATTTCTTAAATTTCCTATATATGAAAATTGCAGTTAAGATCTCTTATATCTCTTCTTAATTTCGAACAGCTTTCTCTACCTCTTTTGTAACTTCTTTCATCATCTCTCCAACAAGATTTGCTTTTTCACAATGAGAGGCTTCTTTTGGCTTACAATAAATAAGAACGCTCATTAGCCTGTCAGCAGTTCCGTAAAACTTCATATCTTCAAGCCTTATCAGTAAATCAGATAACTTTTCACTGAATTCTCTGCATTTTTCATGATTACAGACTGCCTGTTCATGCAGCTTGCAGATATTCTGTAAATTCCTCACGATATCGGATGGGATATTTTTCTCGATCATTTTAATCATTTGAATTATCTTTTCGAATTTTAAATATAGCAAATTGCTAAGGTTAGATTTTAATTATAATTATGTCTACAATATTCCACGGAACCTCTTATTAAATTTAAATAAAAAATTTCAGAAAATTCATTTTTTCATAGAATAATTTTTTTTGGCTTTAATTCTTCTTTGCAGAAATATTTCACCCTTTTTTTATCTTTTGTTAAAACAAAGAACCCATTAGAATTACCTTTTCATTCTTAATCCCAATAGTCGTGGCGGACTTAGACAGCAATTAAATAGTAATAATTTCATTTTGACTATTATAGGCCTGAAAAACCCTTTAATTTTTAAAATCTATTGTTGAGTATTTAGAAACAATAAGCCTTAAAAAGAAAAAATTTAGGAGAAGTTTAAGATAATTTTTGTAGTTTTATATTGGTGTCTTCTTATTTCTCTATTTAACAGGATATTTTTCGGTAATTCTAGTGCTTCGATTCCAAAATAAATTCCTTATTTAATGGAAAAATTCATGATCAGTGAATCTATTCAAAGTCGAAGTTTGTGAACATACTTCGGAATCGCAATACTAGAAATAAGTTAGTGATAAAGCCACTTATCTTGATAAATCCGGGACATTGTATGTCTTTGTGCCAAAGAATAGCCTGAATTTACATATCATTTTGAGAGCAATCGATTCAGATCCTTCTATTAATATAGATCCATGAAATGGAGAATAAATATATATGTCAGAATGATA
>CAZFNE010000063.1:0-13289 GCA_964520335.1 uncultured Methanosarcinales archaeon
AGTTTCTGGAGGTGGAAAAGTAAATTTCCTCCTCTTAAGCCTGTCAATTCGGAAAAAGCAGAAAAACTTTTTGTTTCAAATGCAACTGCTCTCAGGATCTCCAGCCGCTGCTGGTTTGAAACGGGTTCAAGGATCTCACTTATAACGTCATAAGTTTTGAGGGCTGTGATATTCGGTTTTTCCTCCTGGTTATCTGCATAAATCTTCATAGAGCGCATAAGATTAACCTGTTTTATCAGGAGGCTCGAAACTTCGGAAAAACATTTCTCGCATTTACTGAAAGGAGCTCCACACCTGAGTTCTTCCAGCCTTTTTTTGTCGCTCAAAATCAACGAATCTTCAATTTTTCTTTTCTTTATATGTGTGGCATTGTACTGAAGCAGGGATGTAAATGCAGATATGCAATTCTCTCTTTCAGGGCACTTCTTTACTATATTTTGTTCAAGTCCGGTCTCAATGTCTTCAAAGAGATGGTTAAGAAGAATATTCGAGTAGCTGCTCCTTAAATTTTCAACAGCCGTCTCAAATCGCAGCCTGTTAGTATGTTCCATTACTTTTTTAAGGTCGGAATGCATTTCAGAAAGTTTTTCTTTAATAGTCTGCATTTCTATTTCCAAATTTTCAGACATTATAGAGCCCTCTTACATAAACCATTTTTATTATCTAATATTCTATAGATTATAACTCTATTTTAAGTTTCTCTCACAACTTTAAAGGTCATTTCCATGTATTCGCTCTTTCAAACATAATTGTATCTATCCAACTTTAGACAAGTAGTTGTAATCAATTAAAAATGAATGCAAAAATAAGATTAAATGAAGATTAATGAAGACTAAATGGAGAAATAAGGAGTTAAAAAGTTTAGAAAAACTTAAAAAAATCTTAGAAGAGGACACAAGAAAAGAAAAAAAGAAAAAAGAAACGAAAAATTTGGAGCTATTAAAAATAGCTCATAGCTTCTTTTTTATTTTAATTCTTTTGGCTGCTTTTCTTCAGGCAGAACAGGCAGCTTCATTGTATTAATCAAAATCGGAGTTTTAATGTCTTTTGCCCTTTCAATTACGAGCTCTTTTCCTTTCTGCGTAAGAGCAAAGAGTGGAACTGCAGTCCCCACCTGAGCAAGAGGTTTTACAAGATCTCTCATGCATTTTGAAGCACAACTGGTAGTAATATCCGCATTTTCCAGCATAATCTGAGCATTTTCCATACTCAAACCTGTTACATGTACACCAATAATAATCAAATCAAGCCCGAGCTCGGCTTCAAGCTTCCTCAGTTCTTTTGCAGTTTCAGCGAAAGCAACCGTTACTGCAATTTTTTTGTTTCCGAGTTCGGCTGCTTTTTTAACACCTTCAACAGGGTCCATTTTTGCAGTTGAAGAGTCAAGCACAATACCACCGCGTTCAGTGATTCCTTTTATAATTCCATCAATGGGCTCGGTTTCGACAAGGCCTGACATCCTGCCACCCATACCCTGCACAAGAATAGGATTATTGGAAATAACAGTTCCTGCGCCTTCGCAGGCAGTTACGGTTGTGTCAAGCAAACCTCTGCTAAGTCCTGTCATCATAACTTCAGAGGCTCCGAATCCGACAAAGTCTTCTAGTTCCAGCTTGCGTTCGTCAGTAAACATTCCGAAATCTTTTATTCTAAACTCCATATTTTTCTTGGCTTCTTCCGGAGTTATTTTTTGAATCCCACGCACTTTTGCAAAAATAGGGCACCAGTGGACTTCTGGTTCGCCAACTTCAATCACTTTTCCATCTTTAACAACTACTCTTGTTTTTCCGACTAATTCGATTATATGGGGCATAATTACACCTTTTAAATTGAGCAAAATATAATTTCTAAAAAATTTAATTTCAGTAAAAAATAACAGTTAACATGTGTGAATATTTATATAATAACTTTTGGTTTTAGAATTTGTTCTAATTATAGCTCATAATCAGTGTAAATATCTGTAGTAAAAGTTTTTTGCTTTTAAAATTACTAATTCTGACTAATTAAAATTTCAGCACATACAACAATTAAAAAGCTCTACTTTACTTTAAAGTTGAATTGTTTATATTAAATTATAAATTAAATTAGTTATCCAATAATAAAAATCTGATATCCATAAATAATAGTTTACTAAAACTATAGCTATTAGTAAAAATATTATTCCAAAAAGAAACGACCATCTCCCCATCTTCCATAAGAAAGTGATAATTTCTTTTTCTTTATTGCCTGTATCCCATTCAAAAAAAACAGAAAGTACAAAAATACTTGACGAACTTGTTATAAAAAATAATGATGCAACTGACAACAGAAAATGCAAACTAATTTTATTTAACTGGTTTTGAGAGATTCCTAGAAAAGCTAAGCATAGGCCTGCCATAGCTGCTGGATAGGTTGAATTTATTAGTGGATTCAGCTTCTCATTCATAATCCTTTCCTTTATAAATATCGAAGAATTTCATAGTAGAATATATTATGTTTTTTTTCCCTTCAAATTTTTCAGTCTGCGTATCTTCTGTGGGCTCAAATTTTTCATTGATAGCTAAACTAAAATTGCTTATTTCTTCCTTAGAATTTTCTGGATCGCTTTTCATAATCTCAAATAATATTTCTTCAGTAACAAGATCATCAAAAGTTTCAAGGAAATGTTCACAGTTTAAATGCTCACCACTACTGGTTACTATAACTTTTCTAACTTCATCTCTAATTTTAAAAAATGTTTTAATTTTAGCCTTTTTTATCTCCTCTTCATCTTCAGGGGAATTATCTCCTAAAGATTTATTCATTGACTACGCCCCTTTTTAATTCACTAATATTGGCTCTATTGTTATAGATTTCTCCTTTCTCGGTATCTTCATTCAAATACTTTGCAATTTCTAATACTTTTTCGTAATAGAAGGTTGCTTCTTCTAGTTGTCCTATATTGGAGTAAACATTTCCAAGCTTTTCTAGGTTAATTTCTTCTCTTTTTTTATCTCCTATTTTTCTTGCAGTTTCTAACGCTTTTTCATAGAACTGAATTGCCTCTTCTATCTTCCCAAGCTGAGTGTATACGTTTCCTAAATTTCTTAGATTATTTTCTTCTAACCTCCGATCCCCAATTTCCCTCGAAATTTTCAATGCTTCTTCGTAATGTCCAATTGCTTTTTCAATCTGCCCTAGATGATTGTACGCTCTCCCTAAATTTCCTAGACGACTCACTTCTCCTCTTGGATCTCGAATTATTTCTGAAATCTCCAGAGCATGCTCATAATATTGAATCGCCTTTTCAAACTCTCCTAGTTTGATATATGCATTTCCAAGATTTCCAAGGCTATTTCCTTCTCCTCTTCTGTCGTTTATTGCTTTAACAATTTTTAATGCTTGTTCATAATATTGAATTGCTTTTTCAGTTTTTCCGAGTTGGATATATGCATTTCCAAGGTTTCCTAATCGATTTCCTTTACCTCTTATATCTCCGATTTCTTCAGCTATTTGTAGTGCTTGTTCATAATATTGAATTGCTTTTTCAGTTTTTCCGAGTTGGATGTATGCATTTCCCAAATTCCCTAAACTATTTCCTTCTACCTTTTTATCTACAATTTCTTTTGAAATTTCCAATGCTTTTTCGTAATATTGAATTGCTTTTTCAGTTTTTCCGAGTTGAATATATACATTACCTAGATTCCCTAAACGACCTTCTTCTCCCCTTCGGTCCCCAATTTCTCTTGCAATTTTCAATGCTTTCTTATAATATTCAATTGCCTTTTCAACTCGACCTATATCAGCATACACATTTCCTAAATTTCCTAAATGACTCCCTTCCCCTCTTTTATCTCCAACTTTACTCGCAATCTCTAATGCTTTTTTGTAATATTGAATTGCTTTTTCAATTTTTCCTAATTGATTATATGCTAGTCCTATGTTTCCTAAACTATTTCCTTTACCTCTTATATCTCCGATTTCTTCAGCTATTTGTAGTGCTTGTTCATAATTTTGAATTGCTTTATCAACTTGTCCAATCTGAATATATGCTAACCCAAGGTTCCCTAAGCTATTTTCTTCACCTTTTTTATCTCCAAGATCTTTTGCGATTTTTAATGCCTGCATATAGCATTCAATTGCTTTTTTAATCTCTCCAAGATCACTGTATGCTAATCCTAAATTACCGAAGAGAAAACCCATAACACCTTTATCTATTTGAGAATAGTATTTTTCTTGAAGTAAGTGACTATATAGTTCTACTAAAGTTTCAGATTGCCCCCATAGATCTAAAAATAAGTAGAGATTAGATTGGTATATTATGAGAGCAGCGAGGTTGTATTCTTCTGCCATATAGGCATGGTGATATGCTTCTATAGCGGGCTGAATATCTTCCTTACTTAACGGTTTTTCAGGAAGTTTGAGCGAATTATAAAAATTAAAGGCAAGCTTATGGACTTCTTTTTTACTTTCAAGTTCATCATATGCAAATTCTTTAATCAAAGGATGTAACCAGTAATTTCCCTGTTTATTAGTTTCGAGAAGAGACTTATCTAGGAGTTTATTTACAGCATTTTTTGGCGTTTTTTTGTTATACATTATTTCTAAAGCCTTTATGCCTACTGGTTCTCTGTAAATAGAAATGCGTTTAAGAAATTCTTTTTCTTCTCCTGCCAGTTTGTCAAATATTCTTCTAGCTTTTTTAATAGTATCTTCTTTTTCTGTTTGGTATATGTTTATATCTTCAAGGGTATCTATTACTCCAAATTTTTTTACTAACCCAACAAGCAACTTCAAAGCAAGAGGATGGCCGTCTACAGTTATAGCTAGTTCTTCTAATTTTTTAGCTTCTACTTTATCAAGTCCATTATTGATAAGATAACTAATGGCAAATTCTTTCTTCAATCCACTTATACTCTGTTTTTCTTCTCCCTCAACTACATCAATTAGACTCTCTCCATTCGAAAGTTCGGGGAGAATCCGGCTTGTTATAATGACTTTTGCATTATGAGTATTATATCGAAGTGAAGAAAAAAGAAGTTCAATACCTTTGTTAATAAATCGTGTGTCATCAAGAACAATATGTAAATCATCGAAGATGAGCCAGATCTCGCTTCTCTTATAAAGTTCACCGGTTAATTTGTCTAAATCAGTTTTTCCAGGTTCTCTCTTTTCGTTTTTAAAAAATGCGATCTCAGGAGCTTTCATATAGGCAGCCAGTTTTTCGAGAATATCTCCTAATGTTGCATCTTGGTTTTGATTAAAGCTAAACCAGAAAGGTTCAGGAACCTTAACAGGTCTGAAGTCTACCAGAGCCCGTGCGAGAGTAGATTTTCCGACACCACCAACACCACTAAGAAGTAAAATTCTGTGATTTTTTATATAAACAAGAGCCTTTTTTAGTTCATCAGCTCTATTTTCGGTGACGAATTTTTTTAGCCCCTCGGAATAATAAGGGAGTTCAGAGGGATTATACCGACTTAGTATTTCCTCATTTGCCACATCTTCTCTTTTTTGATCAAGAAATTCAATTATTTTAACCAATTCACTTCCAGAAGGATTTTCAAAACGGAAGAAATTTTCATAATTCCCTAATGCAAGCTGGTTAAGATTTGTTTGATCAAAATTTATAATAGACTCAATTTCCTTTGCAAGATCTTGATTCATCTGAAATAGCTTAGTAATTTCCCATTGAAGCTCTTTCTTTGCTTTTGGGTCTTCACAATTTTGGGATATATTGATAAGTTCTTTTTCGAGAGCTGTACTCATTTTAGGACTTATTTTCTTCAGCAATTTATTTGCTCTTTCAAAAGTTTCAGAACCTAATTTTTTAATACCTTCCTCTAAAAGCACGTCTGCGGTTTTATCTACTACGGCTTTATTCCCTGTATAAATATAAGGCAAAGCTGGAGCAAGAATAAGTGATGTCTGTTGAGCAAGGGTAACCGGATCCACAAAACTCCTCCAATATCTTTTTGGTATTGAAGGCATTAGAAAATAAATTTTGCTATTTATGATTATTTTACAGCAAGATTTTTGCGTTATAGCGTTTTAATACGTGATTTCCTAAAATCTATGCTTATTTCTCATCTTTCTTTTATATTGGTTATTTAAAGGCCGCTCTCCTTCGTCGAGCGTGGACGTGCCCATCACCTGAAGAAATATCTCTTTACTTCAATTATTGAGTAATAAAAATTGAAAAAAAAGACAAATTTTTCAAATAAAGTTTAAAGTATAATTGTGCTTAAAAATATTCTAGCTCTATTGTTTTTATGTTTCTGCAATAATTAGAAAATTGCATGGAAATTAAAATTGAGTCTTAAGATTTTATTAGATTATTCCACTTTTTGGCGGTTATGTAACATTATCTTAACATCTAGGACAAAGTAAAGATGGCATAGAACCAAAGAGCCACCTAGCCAATTAGCAGACCAACTACTTAAATTAAGCTAGGAGTCTACAAAGGATTCTAATATATTTAATCATAAATTATAAAATCGGTCGTAAAGATTTGCACCGAATCTTAAAAAGAATCAAAATATATTATCTTTAAACGTACGAAAAGATACTCTTTTTATGTGTAATTCTTTGCGAGAAGAAGTATATTACAGGGGGATACAGTATTTGAAAAAATATTTGCTAATTTTATTACTTAGCGTTTTGCTCATAATGTCAATAGGAACTGCCCTCGCAGAGAATGAAGAAACAGATAGTGTTCAAGCTTTTCAGCAAGCTTTAGAAAAGGATGGATTCACTGTACAAAAGGGAGAATTGGGCTTTTATGATATGATTAAGTTATACGACGAAGGAATGCTCCCTTCCGCATGGGGAAACAATCCCACCACAAAATATATAGCATATTTTGTGCCTCCAGCTCCTGGTTATAGCGTAAATGAAAACGCGTCTTCAATAGCTAAAACCCTTGGGATGAGCGGGAACTCGACTGCCTTCTTTTACCTTCTTCCTGATGAAGCTGTTGTTTTTGTAGGAAGAACCCCACCTGAATGCAGATATTTCAGTTACGATGCAGATTTATTTTACAGGACATATGGAAACAAAACTCTCTGGGTCTGGCCTAACTTGGGAGATACAATAAATATGGCAGTTATCAAAACTGAAGGAACTCCAAATGCGTTTGCAGGTGACCCTTTCAATCAAACTACAATGATTGTTACCACTGCCGACAAAAGTATTGATAAACGTATCAGGGCTGCTGCTCAATCAGCAGGATACTCAGACAATATAATTAATACTCAGGTGATCCCTTCCCCCATGTTAAATATGGGTCTGGAAAATAATTCTGATACATTTGCCATATATATCCGTCCGGCAATATTCAAAGATAAGCAGGCTGGTGAAGATTACATTAACAATACACCTGCAACCGTTTTCAGGATTACTCCCAATAATACTACAGAGCTGGACCCCTATGATGTGCCGGAACTAAGGGTTCGTGGCACTGGGCAAACAGAGTTTAATCTTACGGACGATCTTGAAGAACTAAGAATTGCGATTCTCAACAAATACAGTAATTTAAATGCTACTGAGCTTCCCACAAGCCAATGGTACCCACTGGGTAGTGATGCTTTCCAGAGAGGGATCAGTGCTTACGGCCCTAACAACGATGCCTGCTACCTATGGACAGCGAACCAGACTCTTTCTGCAAAGACTCCCCCTTTCAATAATATTTCCCAGTATTATGAGTTTTCGCGAGACCCGGCAATTACTCTTGGAAATAATTCCGATGAGTCCATAATTGTCTACGGGGTCAACCACGTAGCTACAGGAAAGGCTACTTATACAAATTTTGGCGTATTTGGAGCGAATGCATGGAACGGGGTTGGAGCAGTTACCGATATAGAAATAAATGGAACTGCCGAAGAATATCTTCCCAGCAATCCAAATGCAAAATACCTTTACGTCTATAAAGTTGCCAGAGACTGTAATGGTGATTCGCACTGCTATGAGGTTCCATATGGGATGGGAGCTTATGGTATAGATTTAGATGACCCGCTCATAATCGCCTTTAGAATCTACTTTGAAAATTCCACAAAAACTGGGCCATCCTACTCAGAAATAATGTATGATCGGGCTATAAAATTTGATCCAAAAGAGTAAGGTAAAAAAGAACTGGATATCAATTAAAGCTCTGGTTGGGATTATTTGTAAAAACAATCTTTTCATTTTAACATACAACTCCAGAGCCTTATTTATTACTTCTTTTGAGGAATTTCATAAATTTTTTATTTTTTATATTTTAACTATCATGTATAAATCCATTTTTCATAAATCCATTTTCCGCATTGAGCATGAAGTTTCCCATACTATAAAACAGTACACGTAAGTGTTTCTGTTTAAGAAAAATTGTAAATAGCTTTAATAGGCTCAAAAAATCAAAGGAACTTTCACGGAGTAAGTAACAATGCGGGCGGCAGAGAGACTGACTATCCCAATTTAGTTGATATACTACCGAGGATTTTTATATATTTTCCAATAAATAAACTGGCAGGGGGACAGATGTATGAAAAATTATATCCTCGTTTTAATTCTTGGCGTTTTACTCACGATGTTAATAGGAAATGGTCTTGCCCAGAGTATTGAGATAGACGAAAAGGAGGCTTTTAAACAAGCCCTGGAAAAAGATGGATTTACTGTACAGGAAGGAGAAGTAGGTTTCTTCGATCTGGTCAGATTATACAATGAAGGAATGATCCCTTCTGCCTATGGGAATAATCCTACGACGCGATACATGGCTTATTTCGTGCCTCCAGCCCCTGGTTATCCAGTAAATGAAAAAGGGTCTCAGGTAGCTAAATTGCTTGGAAAAAGCGGAAATTCGACTGCTTACTATAGTCTTCGGCCCGACGAAGCTGTTGTCTTTGTGGGAAGAACTCCGCCTGAGTGCAGATATTTCAATTTCGATGCTAATTTGATGTTCAGGACGTATGGAAATGAATCCGAATCTAGATGGATCTGGGCTAATTTGAATGATCCGCTCAATAACCTGGTCATTAAAACCGAAGGGACCTCGAATGGGAAATCTGGAAATCCTTTCAATAAAACCACTTTAATAGTTACTACTGCCGACAAAGGGATTGATAAACGCATTCGGGATGCTGCCCAATCTGCAGGATATTCAAATGAAATAATCAATACGCAGGTGCTTCCCTCAGCCAGATTGAACATGGGTCTGGACAGTGATTCCGATACTTTCAGTATCTATATTCGGCCAGCCATGTTTAAAGACAAGCAGGCTGGTGACGCCTACATCAATAATACGCCTGCAACTATTTTTCGAATTACGCCCAACGAATCTTCCAAACTTGATCCTTATGATGTACAGGAACAAAAAGTTCGTGGAACCGGGAAGACAGAATATAATCTTACGGATGATCTTGAAGAACTGCGACAGGCAATTTTGAAGAAATATAACGGATCGAATGCAAGAGAGCTTCCCACGAGCATCTGGATTCCGGACGGTAATGAAGGTATGCAGAGAGGAATAAATGTCTATGGCCCCAATAACGACGCATGCTACCTCTGGACTGCAAATCAAACTGTTTCTTCCCCGACCCCTCCGTTCAACAACATTTCTCAGTACTATGATTTCTCGCGAAATCCGGCAATTACTCTTGGGAACAATTGCGGTGAGTTCATAATTGTCTATGGGGTCAACCATGTAGCCACAGGAAAGGCCACTTATACAAACTTCGCCCTTTATGGGGCAGATGCATGGAATGGAGTTGGAGCAATTACCGATCTAGATATAAATGGGACTGCTGAGGAATATATCCCGGATAATCCGAATGCAAAATATCTTTATGTCTATAAGATTTCCAGGAATTGCAATGTTGATCCGCACTGTTATGCCGTTCCCTATAATATGGGAGCCTACGGTATAAATCTGGATCAGCCGCTTGTAATTGCCTTCAGGATTTATCTTGAGAATTCTACCAGGGTTGGGCCTTCTTATTCAGAAATAGTATACGATCGAGCGATAAAATTTAATCCAAAGAATTAGGACAAAAAAATGGAAAAAGGATAAATTAGAGTTTTAATTTTTGAAAAAAACTTTGCACTATCTTTTTTCTATTTTTATTTATTTCCTTAATTCGTTTGAAGGCCGCTCTCCTTTGTCGAGCGTGGGGTTTCCCTGTACTCACAAAAAGAGGACTCATAACCGGCTTTTTTTTACAAGAAATGCATAAATATGGTTTAATTTACTAAAAGAGTCAAAGAAACTTACGTGGAATAGAGATAATATGGACTGTTAAGAGGCTAACTCTTCCAATTTAGTCGGTATTCTACCAAGAATTCTAATATATTTAACTATAAATTATAAAATCGGTCGCAAAGATATGCATCGAATTTTAGAAAGAATCAAAAGCATACTATTTTGGAAAGCGTTGATGAGATCTTCTCTTTCTTAAGCATAGTTCTTCTTTTTTGTGTAATTCTTTGCGAGAATAAGTATCGCTCATAGGGGACGTGGTATATGAGAAATTATTTGCTATTTTTGCTAATTGGTGCTTTGTTCACAATGTCAATGGGAACTGCCCTCGCAGAAAATATGGAAACAAATGTGACAAAAAATAACACGCAGGTTTTTCAACAAGCTCTAGAACAGAATGGATTCACCGTACAGGAAGGTGATCTTGCTTACTTTGATTTTATTAAGCTAGTAGAGGCAGGAGCATTACCTTCTGCGTATGGAAACAATCCAACAACAAAATATCTGATGTATTTTGTCCCACCTGCACCTGGTTATGGAGTAGACGAGCAGGTTTCTAAAATAACCACTATGCTTGGAGCGAACGGAAACACAACTCCCTTCTGGAACCTTGGTCCTGATGAAGCTGTTGTTTTAGTTGGAAAAACGCCTCCTGAATGCAGGTACTTCGGTTACGATTATTGCTTAATGCACAGGACAATTGGGAACGAGAGAAGATGGATCTTTGCTAACGTAGCAGATTCAACAAATAACCTGGGAATTAGAAGCGAAGGTACTCCAAATGGTTCGCCTGGAAACCCTTTCAATCAAACCACGGTAATAATCATTACCGCTGACAAAGGTATTGATAAACGCGTCAGGGCTACTGCCCAATCAGCAGGGTATTCGGATGATATAATTAACACCCAGGTACTTCCTTCAACCATATTAAACATGGGCCTGGATAATAACTCCGATACATTTGCTGCAGCTGTCCGCCCAGCCTTATTCAATGACACACAGGCTGGAGAAAATTACATCAATAATACACCTGCAACAGTTTTCAGGATTACTCCAAATAACACTACAGAGTTGGATCCGTATGATTATCCGGAGCTAAGGGTCCGCGGAACAGGACAAACAGAGTTTGAGCTTACGGATGATCTTGAGGAGCTAAGGACTGCAATTCTCAATAAATATAACGAATCAAATGCTACAGAACTCCCCACGAGTCAATGGGTTCCAATAGGCAGTGATGCTATTCAGAGAGGAATTAATGCAGTAGGCCCTACCAACGATGCCTGCTATCTATGGACAGCAAACCAAACTCCCTCTTCATCGACGCCTCCTTTCTTCAATATTTCGCAGTACTACGGTTTCTCGCGAGACCCGGCAATTACTCTTGGGAATAATTCCGATGAGTTCATAATTGTCTATGGGGTTAACCATGTAGCTACAGGAAAGGCGATGTACTCAAGCTTCACAGTATACGGAGCAGATTTCTGGAATGGAGTAGGAGCAACCACTGACAAGGATTTCAGTGGATCTGCTGAGGAATATCTCCCAAACAATCCAAACGCGAAATACCTCTATGTTTATAAGCTCGCAAGAAACTGTAGCCAAGAAGATAAGTACTGCTATGCGGTTCCATACGGTATGGGGGCCTATGGGATAGATTTGGATCAACCGCTTTTCATTGGCTGGAGGGCCTACCTGGAAAACTCTACAAAAACCGGACCATCCTACTCAGAAATAGTGTACGATCGGGCAATAAAGTTTGATCCAAAAATGAGTTAAAAATGAATAAGAGGAGAACAAATAGAATACAAAGAAGTAGAAGATAACTCGTTAGAATACAAGCAATCAGAATAAAAACCGGATTTGAAAGATGTCCCACATTTTTAGGTTTTTAGTTTTTCGGGCCTTATTTTTCAATTAAGGCTTTTGAATTCTCTTTCTATTTAAAGTAGGATTTTTAATTTTTAATTTCAATTTTTTACTTTTTGACTTTTTAGGTTTTGAACTGTTATAATTTAAATCTCTTTCTTTCTCCTTATCGTTAATTTATTTTCTTTGAATTTATGAAAGACTTCTTCTCTTTTTCATAAAATCCAGTTAAATCAAGACTGATTAAGTTATTCTTTTTTGCCCTTATCAAAATTCAGCAATTAAATGATAGATAAAATGTGACCTTGAAGTTCTTTTAGATTATGATTCTTGACATCTTGTAGTGTTATCTAGCATCCAGGAGCAAGTATAGAATAAAACGAGAACAAGAACCTATATGGATATTGACGGCTTTGGTGGCCTTACTTTCCAAATTAAACTAAGGTTCTACCAAGAATTCTAATATATTTAATTATAAATTATAAAATCGGTCGCAAAGATGTGCATCGAATTTTAGAAAGAATCAAAAGCATACTGTTTCAGAAGGTATCTGAAATATCTTCCTTTTTAAGGTATATTCTTTTTTGTGTAATTCTTTGCGAGAATAAGTAACTCTCATAGGGGATATGGTATATGAGAAATTATTTGCTAGTTTTGCTAATTGGCGTTTTATTCACGGTATTAACAGGAACTGCCCTCGCAGAAAATATGGAAATCAGTACTGAAACAAATGTGGAAACAAATGACTCACAGGCTTTTCAACAAGCTTTAGAGCAGGATGGATTCACTGTACAGGAAGGCGACCTTGCTTACTTTGATTTAATTAGGTTATTAGAGGAAGGAGCATTACCTTCTGCATACGGAAACAATCCCACAACAAAATATCTGATATATTCTGTTCCACCAGCGCCTGGTTATGAGGTAGAAGAGCAGATTTCTAAAATAACCAATACGCTCGGGATCAAAGGGAATACTACTCCATTCTGGAACCTGGGTCCTGATGAAGCTGTTGTTTTTGTGGGAAAAACGCCACCGGAATGCAGATACTTCAGCTACGATTATTGTTTAATGCACAGGACAGTTGGGGATGAGAGAAGATGGATCTTTGCCAACGTAGTAGATACAGTGAATAACATGGTTATCAAAACCGAAGGAACTCCGAACGGGAAATCTGGAAATCCCTTCAATCAAACAACGGTAATAATCATTACTGCTGACAAAGGAATTGATAAAC
>CAZFNE010000064.1:0-13222 GCA_964520335.1 uncultured Methanosarcinales archaeon
TGGGGAATTTTAAACCGCCCAAAATGGGGAAAAGTAAACCGTCGTTGACATCATTGTTAGGGATATGATCGATTAAAGTTTCTATTTCATCCAATCGTTTAGATAAACCATTTTTTAAATCATTTAATTTGTGAGTCTGTGTAGAATTCAATTTATCTATAGAAAACGTATTGAGATTCACTATTTTGTTCAGTTTCTCCAATTCCGTTTTCATAGCCTCAAGTTTTAAGATAAAATTACCGTTATTAAGTTCTATTTTGAAAATACATGAGTTAATACTTTCCAGCTTTTCGTCCATTACGTCCAGCTTAACTTTGATGTCTCTGGTATCATCTTTAATTTCTTTTAAATTTTGTACGGCATACTCGGGCATTAGACTGAATGTTGGTATTAATTCTATAAGTTTAAAAATTATCTCATATTGCTTCACGAGATCTGTTTCCTCTCTTATTCCTTCAATTTCTACGTAAATCTTTTCATAATCAGGTAGATGAGATATTTTCGATAGTCGAGACATTTTCGATAGGAAAATGTTAATCACATTTTCAATATTTTGAGTCATTTCATCCTGGTTGCTTATTTTCCATTTTTGAACTTCCCTGTAAACAGAGTATGCAATTTCTTCTGCTTCTGTTCCTTTCGATTCCTTGCAAGCAATCTTTGCTTTTTCTCTAATCCCTTTGATAATTTCTTCGAAGTTCTTATCCAAGATTGGCAGACCTTTTCTTATTGCAGCTGTTGCATATGGTGCTTTTACTTCAGTATTTCTCATCAGTTCTTTTGAGCGATCACAGTATTTTCTATAGAGACTTAGCTTATTCTCATTAATTTCACCCTGCTCTGCAAGATTGTGAATTTCTTTTAATGCATATGAAAGGTTTTCAACAATCTCAAGAAGTATTTGTTTGCTATTCGAACCTTTAATTGCATTTTTTGCTTCAGCTAAATAGTTGTCCACTTCTTCTCTTACCTGTTTTTTAAAAAGTATTGAATAGAATGAACGGTAGAATGGAAGACAAAAATCAGCATGAGATGAATCATTTGATTCTTGCGATGCTTTTATATAAAATTCAATTGCTTTTTCTAATTCTTTCCTATAGTCTTCTTCTTTTTCTGTTCGTGATGCTTTAAACACTGAGACTCTACCAAGAGAATGATTTGCGTAGGCTCTCACATCACTGTCTTTATCATTGGTCAATCTATGCAAATCTTCCCATGCCTGTTGTTTATCTGGCACTTGAGAAAAAACTGAGCCAAGAATATATGTAACTTCTCTTCTCAAGAAAGAGTTTTCATCTTTTGTCAGTTTAACTAAATCTTCCCATGCCTGTTGTTTTTCTGGTACATTTATAAATGCAGAACCAAGGGCTAAGGCTGCCTTTCTTCTTACATGATATTCTTTGTCTTTTATTAGTCTATGTAAATCTTCCCATGCCAGCTGTTTATCTGGCACATGAGAAAACACAGAACCGAGAGCTTCGGCTGCATTAATTCTAACATAATAATCATCATTGGTCAATCTATGCAAATCTTCCCATGCTTGTTGTTTATCTGGCACTTGAGAAAAAGCAGAACTAAGGGCAGAGATTACCATCCCCCTCACATCACTAACTCCGTTTTTTGTCAGTCTATGTAAATCATCCCATGCCTTTTCTTTATCTAGAACTTGTGAAAAAGCAGAACCGAGTGCTGAGGTTGCCCCTCTTCTCACATAATCATTTTCGTCTCTTGTCAGTGTAATCAAATCTTCCCATGCCTGTTGTTTATCTGGGACATAAAAAAAAGCAGAAATAAAGGCAGAAGCTGCGTTCCATCTCACAAAGTAATCTTCATCTTTTGCCAGTCTAACCAAATCTTCCCATGCCTGTTGTTTAGATGGTAAAAAAGAAAAGGCAGAACTAAAGGCAGAGGTTGAATTAGATCTCACGCGGCAATCTTCATCTTTTGTCAGTCTATGCAAATCTTCCCATGCTTGTTGTTTATCTGGCACTTGAGAAAAAGCAGAACCAAGAGTTCTGGCAGCACTAGATCTCACATCAAATTCTTCTATAGTTATTTTGACTAGGTCGTTCCATGCAAGTTGTTTATCTGGCACGTGAGAAAACACAGAACCGAGAGCTTCGGCTGCCTCTCTTCTCACATAGTCTATGTCTTTTGTCAGTTCAACCAAATCTTCCCATGCTTGTTGTTTATCTGGCACTTGAGAAAAAGCAGAAACAAGGGTATATGCTGCCGCAGCTCTCACGAATTTATCTTCATCTTTTGTCAATCTATGCAAATCTTCCCATGCTTGTTGTTTATCTGGCACTTGAGAAAAAGCAGAACCAAGGGCAGAGACTGAACTAGATCTCACATCACTGTCTTTATCATTGGTCAATCTATGCAAATCTTCCCATGCTTGTTGTTTATCTGGCACTTGAGAAAAAACTGAGCCAACGACAAAAGCTGCTTCACTTCTAACATTAACGTACTTATCATTTGTCAGTCTATGTAAATCATCCCATACCTTTTGTTTATCTGGCATGTGAAAAAAAGTAGAAACAAGGGCAGTAGCTGTCTCTCTTCTACTTTCATAATAATCATATTTTATTAATTTAACTAAATTGTCCCATTGATACAGTACTTTCATAAGTCTTCTCTCATTAATATGAGACATTGATTTGAATCTCCTCTTGGTTTATTAACTGCCCTAAAACAGAAATTTATATACAAATTACTATTAAAACTGTTCCTTTGTGTTCTTAAAGTCATTGAAGTTAAATTTTTTATAAATTGGCTAATATAACTTGACATAGTCAAATTAAAAGCTATATCAATAATTTTTGTTATTTCAACTGTAGTATTTGCAACTGGATGTAGCAATAAGCAAACAAATACAACAAATTACAGTAAAAACAGTAAATTCCAGCAACAGAAGCAACTCTGCACCAACACAATTTAATCCACATTTGGCTATTTCACCGGATGAAAAGTTTTCTAGTGTGACTATTGACAAATCTTCTGTCAAAGTAAACGATAAAGTGACTATAAAAAGTATTCTTGGTGACGCTTACAATATTTCACTAAGAGCCTGTCCGAAAAGTCCTGCTGCTCTGAACGTTGTGATGTGCGTTTTGTCAAGCTTCAGAATAATCATTAAATTTTAAAAAATGTTAAATGCTAGAAATCATATCATGCTTTTGAGGGTTGAAATGCGTAGTACAGGAAATAGTTTTAATGAAATTTTTGTGATTATTTTGATTGTTACTCTTTTCTTTGCTTATATTTTGATTAAACTATGCAATAGCTAAATACTGTCAGGGCTAGCCTTCCTCACTAACTTTTAAGAATCCTGAAAGGGTATTATTAACCTTCTTTTTCTTTATTATGTTGATTTTTAAGTTTCTTAATAATGAGCGATCCTATCAAAACTATCACACTGATTATTAAGCCTATAAAAAACCTTCATTTAGAACTTATCCGAAAGTCCTTCTGCTCTGAGTAATATCCATACGCGTATCGTAAAGTTTACAAGGATAGTCATTTTTAGGCTCTAAAGTATCTGTAGAATTGGGATTCCAAAGACTTGACATAGTCAAGATTCATCCACAAAAATAATTAAGCTTCAGGCTTACTTTTTACTTCTTAAAAGCAGCTCTAAAGCCACAAACATTTAAAATTATTTTTTAAGTAAATGATCACTAATATTAATCATTTCCCTTCCGAATGCATCAACTTCAACTTAATTAGAAAGTGGGATCAGCTTCTGCTTCGCACCTATTACTCAAGTCTCGAAACACCCTCACCTAAAACCCTATATTTCTTTCCTCAATAAACTCAGAAAGTAACTGCATGGCTTTTCTCTTAATTACTAAGATATCTTCTTAACTTTTAAAAACTGCTTCTGATATAATTTATCCTGAATCAGGCATTGAAGCCAGCTACGAGCGTGTGACTAGCTTCTGGGATGTGAAAAAGGGCATCTTTTACTTTACAGTTATGAGGATTTATTATCCACAAAAATAATCAAGACTGATAGCGATGATGTTTGGTTTTACATGATTTTGGAAAAATGGGAAGTTGAGAAACCATTACGTTATTTGGTAAGTATCTCCTAAAGAGTCATTAGATACCATGAAAATGATACAAAAATCCTTAATTTTTTGCATTTCTAAATTTAAACGCTTCTACGCAGCTTTTGGAGCAGTTGCAAGGTCCTGAAAAATGGATTTCCGATATCACTAATAGTTTTGTCTGCTACTTCCATAAGCATATCTACCTTTTTAGTATATTCTTCGTTAATAATAAGCTCCAAGTTTGATATCTCTTTTAGTCCTTTGGTTATTTTGCCCTCAGGGACTACTGGAGACCAAAACATGAAATGTGGATTCTTGAACAAATATAGGTGTTTTGAAGTGTATTGTTTTTGTCGTTTATGTTTGTCTTTTACTTTATTAACAGCATCTAAAGAATTATTTCCGATGCATAAACCACCGAGATGTGTCGCTACTTCACATACAAAGACAGATTTATCCTTAAACCTATAACCGATTACATCTAACTCTCCCAGACCTTCAATTCCACCCCCAGGAGGTATAACATTGTATTCGATAACATCGCATTCCTCTATTAATCTGAGATATGCACCAACTACATATTCTCCTATTTCGGTTTTCATTTTATCACAACATTTAATCTAAATTGCAAATCTAATATGAATAGAATCTACATATTTTGCCTTTCATATTCATTTTAATTTTTTTCATCGACAATGTTCTCTATCTTAATGAATATAGATTTACTGTAACTTAACAAATGCTACTATCTCTTTAAATTCTTCGATTCATTTAATTATTATCTAGTTCCCTTATTAATGCTTGATTTTAAAATCCCGAGTTATATCTTCAAGGAAAAATAAATTAATTATCAATACTAGAAAGTACAAGAGACAGAAGATGCAAAATATAGCATCTTTCACTTAGTGGAAGTACAAAGCAACTCATAAAAATTAGACCATGAAATTAATTCAAAAAACGATTAAATCCTTCAAAATCAAGCTACTCATTACGACCAATGTGGTTAGAAAGTATCAAATATAAATAAAGTAATATGATGTAATTTTTTTAGCAATTAATAATAGCTACTATTTGGGATATTTATGAACAATATCTGGTTTGTATTTCCTAATGTAAGTGGTGTCAATTCTAAAAATTTTAGAGGGGGATTACTTAATCGATGGGAAAAAGCAGAACAACATGGTTTCGCTTTCGTAGAGATACCTGCTCACTTTGTCAGAAAAACCGAAACCAAGTTTTTAGGATTAAGTAAGAGTGAATTTCTAACTAAAGAAGCTATCAATAAATTGTATTTGAGAGATGATAAACTTCCTAGAGATATTAAATATATCCTTCATACAGAACCTGCTTTAGCCTCGAAACATTGTTTAAAATGGTATAGTGAACAATGGGTAAAGCAGTTTATAAAAATGAATATCGATATCTCAAATCATTTAGGATTACCGCCTACTATGATTGAAATCCATCCTGGAAAAAAACCCAATACATACCAAGATGTTGCTGAATCTGTTATTAAGATATTTAATAACTTTAAAGACGAATTTAAAGTAAAGCCAACAATTCTCATTGAAAATAGGACCGAGCATATAATATCAAATGGTATACAGATGAGAGAATTTTGGGGTTATCTCGTTAAGAATTATCCTTTATATAAAACATATATCGGTTTTGTTGTAGATTTTAGGACAATGTATACACAAGTATCTAAGGATTATTCAAATAATGTAAATAGTCATTTTATCGATAACATTGAACTGATACCCGAAGAATCGATAAAAGGATGTCATATTCATAATTCACACACAAAAGCTCCAACAATTAGAGACGCTGTTCCTTGGCATTCAGTTTTTAATAAAATAATTAGTGTAAATAATGATTTAATTTTGAACCCAGAAGTCTTTAGTCCTCGTTTAGCATTGGAAACAAAAAAATTCTGCATTAATATGTTTAATCAAGCAAGAAATTAATATGAGAATATTTATGAGCATGTTTGTAAAACCATTGATTGAAGCATCTGTAACCATAAAATGACTTCGATTATTTGTACATCTCGATTTAAATTTGTAAGCGATAATAAATACTAACAGAGACTACCTCATTTTTAAGATATTAATACTAAATATTTTGGAAAAGGAGAAAATTTCATAAGGTTTAAATATAGAGGTAAAAATAGATTATTTGTTGAAATACTGTGAAATTTGAATAAATTCACAAAATACATTAAAATCTGTTCATGTACTCATGAGTTCTATAAATTGTCTTAGTGACAAAACGAAGGTAGCTGATAAATGGAAATGAGGAAGAAATACAAATATATTATGATTATGACAAGTATTGTGCTTGACTCTTTAATAATTTTATTTCCCTTCATTACTCTTTGGTGGTTACTTCAAAAATTAGTATTTCATGGTGATGTATCACCGAATTTCCCTTTAATTGTCATAGAAATTCTCATGCTGTTTTTGATTGCAGTTCGCATTTATTTAGGCGGCAAAAAACTTTATTCAAGTGAAGGGGAAAACAGCATTGAATAATAATGAAAAGGTACCAAACAATTCAACAGAAAATATAAATTTTAAAGCTTTGACACTCGTGGGTATTGTTGTGGCTGTAATTGGAGGTATCTTGGAAATTATTAATATTATACTCAGTTCGGATTTAGATGTTTCATTAAAATATAGTCTAAGTTTACTTGTAATATTCTTTTTTGGATTTATATTTCTACATATACAGAATCGGATATTGAATAATACAGTACAGGAATTAAAAATGAATTATGATAATTTATTAAAATCAATTGAAAAATCGGATAATTAGACAAAATTAATTTAAAACTACAATTTAAAAAGTTATCTGATCTTTAGAAAAAAATATTAAATTTCTTTGTATGTATTCATGTAGAAGTTGTACAAAATCTTTTTCAAAAATGATCTAGATCCTCCCCGAAAAGTCCTGCTGCCCAAATGAAATGTCATCAGTAAGCGCATTGTCAAGTTTACAAGGGTAGTCAATTTTTTAGGTTCTATAGTAGCTGGAAATATTATTAATCCCAAAATTTGACAGTACTAAACTTTTAAAATAAATATTTTTCATCCCCAATTTTTAAACTTCTTCAAAGCAACCCTAAGTCCCATAAACATTTAAAACTATTTTTTAAGTAAATGATTACCAATATTAATCATTTCTCTTCCGAATGCATCAACTTCAACTTTATTAAAAAATAGTAATCAACATCTGCTTCGCATCTTTTACTCAAGTCTCGAAACACCCACATCTACTAGCCTTATCTTCTATCCCTCAATTAAATTAGGAAGTTGCTTCATAGCTGTACTCTTAATTACGAAAGGCTGCTCCAAATAATTTATCCTGAGCAAGCTTTGAAGCCCGCTACGAGCGTGTAATTAGGTTCTTGAGTGAATAACATGCTTTCTTCGCCCTACAGATAAAAAAATAAATAAAGCAGATTGATTTAATTATAGCAGGTAAAAGAAATTTCAATAGAAGGGTTCATTAGCAGGATAAAGTTGTGAAAAGAATATTTCAAGATAGAGAATCAAAGAATATCAGATGACGATTATTGATAGTAAACAGATATGAAGAGATGCATTATCTCAGGAAAAATTATGACAAAATATATGTTATCATTCTATGACATGTTCGATGGATGGATAGATGCACTCAAATTCTCCGAAAATAAGGATGAGTTAATTAAAGAGCGCGATGCAAAAAATGCCAAATTAGCTGCATCAAATATAGATTGCGGCGAACATTATGCAGTACTTGAACAAATGGGAGCTTTATGGGTTGAAATAGATTGCCCAATGGATAGGCTGAAAAAATGAAATTGCATTTATTTGTGTAGCAAACTTGTAATGCCATTATCTAAAAAAACCTCTACTATTATAATACAAGATTAGTTTTCTTTATAACTGAAAAGAATGTTATTTAATTAGTCCTTCTTAAATATTAAGAAATGATATCCAACAACTCTTAGTCTAATACTTCATAAGGTGAAAATAATTGATTAATAATAAGCTTTTTGGAACTCTAAAATAAACTTATTCATTATTATAGAGTTATAGCGTAAAATTGCTTTCATTTAACTTGTAGATAATAAGTCTTTAATCATTAAGAAAAGGTGAAATGTTGGATCAAATTCTCATTGATAAAGAAAAAGGCAAAAGTTTAGCAGAACTGCTTTACAATACTTTTAATGAAAAAGGTATTCACGGTCAAACTGTTGCCTGAAGATAGAGAACCTGCTAAGGTTATACGTGGTTCGCTCAAGCATTTAATGTTTATAACTTTAACAGTTTCTATTGACTACATGAGAGACGCAAATGCCCTTTGGGAAAATTCACGAAAAACATATGAGGATCCAAGTACCAGATATCTTTTTAATTCAAAATCAATTAATGAGGCTAATGTCGAAGAAATAAAGAAAGACATGATAAAATACGGTCTAGCAAAGAAAATAAACAGGGATGCAAAAACTTGGAAAACATTAGGGACAACGTTTTACACTAAGTGGGAAGGAGATCCTAGAAGATTTTTAGCTTCGTAGTAAGATATCAAAATACTTATATTCAAAAATAAATCATCTGTATAACGATTTAGATGGAGGATGAAAAGTCATTTCATAGGCATCAAGGTCTTAAATCTAGAAAGTTTCATATCGGAGAGGCACTTTGGGATGGAATAGTATATCCACTTAGGAAGCAAAAGTTAGCTAGATCCTTTTTTTTTATATTTATATATACAATCTCAATCTATTATGTATCATATGTATTAGCTCTTACTGTATATATGCTGATTTATTTCGCGACTTTATATAGCCCATTATTATCAAATGCCTTAAATAATTCCGTCCATCTTAGTGATATAGATAATTATGGAAAAATGATATCAGAGGTTCTACGTGTCTGTCTTAATTTAAGCTATTTATCAGGTTATTTACCGACCAGGTTTGATGGATTACTTGATAATCATACATTTTTGAACTTACAAAATGTTATTAATTATCTATTTTTTATACCCATCTATGGTTACAATATCAGCGTAATTCAACAATCCCTAAAAAATAATGATATCCCTCCTGAATTAATAAATCTAAAACGGCTTCTAACTTTAGGGAGTAAAGTATCAATTCTTTACATAATTATTGAAATTTTCCCCCAATATGCTTTCAAACTTGAATCCTCTGTTATTTACCCTAGTGGATTAAGCAAAATTGTTCCGCAAGTATCAAATAGTTTTGAATGGGCTGGACCGGCAGAAGTAGGCAAATTTTTCCACTACTACATCGACTTGCAAGTAATGTTGGTGATTTCTTGGATTGTCATCCCATCTTTATTGGTATTATATTCTCGCAGAGGATGGGTATCCGACCTTTTACCGCTCAGCCAATATAAAGAAATCTTTAAGAGCGTCAATTATATTCAACTTATAATATTGACTTATCTTGTTATTCATTTTCCCGATTATTTACTACTTATTTTGCAGACAATACACTTCAATGACTATTTACTACTTATTTTACAGACAATACACCTCAATGATTTTTATTGGTTCTTATTTGTTATTTATCCAATACTAAAGGGAAGTATATTTTTGTACACGTTTATAATGATGAACCGTATCTTAGGAAAACAGTGGAGTAAGATTCAGCTAAATCATAGTGATAGAAAGCTGATGTGCGATACTACTGTACAGAAAAAAATTGACTCATATTTCAAAAGGTAATAAGATATAAGCCCATAATAATTGACTATTTATGTTTAATTTTTATCGTGCAGTTATACACAACGTAATATGCACTGTATACCTTGTTGACTCAGCAATTATATTCTTCTGAATCCTAACGTTTTCGAAAAAAGTTGTAGAATTTGCAGACGGTGATTACTCACACCTTAAGGGTAACACTTTCTACAAGGCTAAATATGGGTATCATGTAGACTGTCTGCGTATATAGTGACGCTTTGAATGGATATGAAATTTTCTTAAGATATAATGTAAAAATTTTCCACGTATTTTCCTAAAATTTCTGTTCCTAATTCCGCTAAAAAAGGCATAGAAATTCCAATATTGATTTCTTACTTGATTTTCTCTTTATAAAATAAGTTACGGAAAAGATGTAAAAAAGTTTATCTAGTCTGCAAGCATATATATACTATAGTAAAGTGAAAGTCGGAATAGGTTATTATGGGTCGATTCAACCGAGAACAATATAAGAGCGGACAGCACGCACTTACAACTAAGCAGATAAAGGAACTTCTTTTGACCTTCTCCAATTTGCAGGAAAAGGCTATGATTGCTTTAGCCGTATCAACTGGATTGAGAAGAGAGGATTTAGTAAACCTTAACAGAAAGGATTTCAACCCAAAAGAGGGAGCTATCACTTATTATGAGCATAAAAAGAAAAGAACGAGAACTGTTTTTATTCCCTCTCCTGAAACCATCCAGCTCCTTAATATGCACTTATCATCATGTAGAAAATCAGAATGGCTTTTTCCATCTCCGAAGGTCACGGGTAAATACAAAAATTCACACATTTCCAGCCGGCAGGTCTATGATATCCTTAATGAACATTTAATAGCTGCAGGAATAGAAAACCGCCCCTTTCACGCCTTACGTGCGACGTGTTACAAGATTTGCAAAGAGGCTAATTGGACGCCTAGAATGGCTGCAGAGCTTCTAGGGGATAGTTTGCAAGTCGCTGAAACACATTATGGCGCTCCAAGTGTAGGCGAAATGAAAGAAGCGGCTAAGTTACAGCCTTTGTTTTAAAAACGGGGCTGTAAAATGACCGAAAAAACACGCGCTTCGAAATGCTGTCCAAAATGTTTGTCTGTTCACATCGTATATAGAAAAAAGCAACTTTTTACCGATGTAATAAATGTAGACACAAATTTTCAAGGTCTGCAGCGGTAATACAATTGTGAAAGTTGTTAAAAACTCCCTCACATTTTATTAAAAACAATTTAGGAAAGAAAAGCTCGAAAAGAAGTCAATGCCGGTGACCTTTCCCAATAATTACTTTTTTCCAAAAATAATAAGAGGAATCACTAGCTCTTTTTAAAAGAAAATTGAGGGTTTACCTAAACAGTACACCTTACGTACCTCGTACATACCATGTTATCACGGTATGTATGCCACGCACATTTTTAATGAATTTATATATCTGGTATGTACCACACACATAATTTTTAAGGGATTTTTCATCATACCAGCATGATGTTTATACTTATTAGTTTATTTTTTACTTACAATCAGAATAAATATATAAACTCATAAAACATATAGTGTATAAAAAATTTTATTTTATGGATTAGCAGGAGATGGTCAAAACGGTACTGAAAAAATATGTTCAACAAGTCCAAAGGGATCACTTTTTATTACAATACCCAAGCAATACGCTGAAGCCCTAAATCTGAAAAAGGGGGATCACCTGAACTTTACGAAAGTTGGGAAAGTCTACACGCAACAAAGGTGCAGTTGGATTGATAATATGTTGTGGGCTATTTCTGAAGCTGAAACTAAAAAAAGCGATGAGAATATTAATTACGTTTTCGATAGCGTACTAGCAGAAGTTAAAGCTGAAAATAAAAGGTTACATATATCCAGGCAGAAACGTAAAGAGCTTCTTGCTACTGTAAAAACAGATAGTGGTATACGCAAAGGGGATTATTCGCAAGCTTATATTAAAAATTTGATTTTAAGGTTATTGTGAGGGTATGAAAATGGCTACTAAAACGGGATTATTACAGGTAATTAGAAAAAATTGTTTGAATTGTTGTTCTGGTTCTTACACAGACGTTGAAAATTGTACTTCCGGTCCAAATGCTTCCACATATTCTACTTGCGTTCTCTGGGCTTTTAGGCTTGGCAAAGATCCGGAAGAACCAACTGAGAGCCAAAAAGAAAAGGGAAGAAAACTGGCTGCAAGAATGAAGATGAAAGTAAAGACGTGATATTATTGTTTGGTTATTTTCTTTGTCGTAACCCAATATGTGTACGAGAAAATTTTTATTTTAAACATTTTGTTAGAGATGTTTTGAAGGGGTTTGATACAAACGCCCACTTAAAGAAAATAATCCAAGCCTTGAAATTATTTCTACCTACACAGTATTAGGAAAGGTGTTAAAATGACTACATTCAAACCTCACATTCAAACCATAGAAGAAATAAAAATAGAATTTCCGTTTATAAAGAATATTGAACGATTCATTATAGACAAAAGAGTTTTAGAATTAACTGATAAGATATATAAAAAACTATATATAGAAGAAACAGACTGTACCGGGAAAGTGTCTAAAGAAAGATCTATAGAGTTAAAAGAGAAAGCAAATATAAAAGCTGTTTATCTATTCCTCTGGTCAATCGAAAACATAACATGGCAAATGCTTCAGTACGGCTGGAAGCAGAAAGACATATTGATTTTAATTAGGAGAATGGAAAAAGCCGGATATGACCCATATTCAACCACAGAGAACACCACCGCTTTGTTTATTGAGTCGCTGCCTGGAATGGGGTATAAGGAAAGAACCGTCAACGGCAAGACGTTTAAGGCATATATGCCAAGAGCATAACTATTCTATATATATGTTCTATATAGGTACAGACAAGCCTCTAAATCACTTTTTTTGGAGAAATCGGCTTGTTACTATTAGACTATTTAGACGCACGCGATCGTGAGACAGACGACAGAGTAGACAAGCCGAAACCTTCGGGTTATACTGTCTTATAGTGTCTAAGTGTTAGCGGTTGATACAGATGGCGACATTTATATAGTTAAGATAATGACTAAATACATAATAGAAAATTATTTATTCACAGAAACCTATATAGTATTGCGATAAAACCACGAAATCTCTAACATGTTCTCCCATTTACCTTGATGGGGGTTTCCTATAATCCTTTCATCGCCAGTTTCTTACCTCTGAACTGGCTTCCCTTCCATCCTCCCGGGAAACTCTCAACCCGGGCTTCCTTCCATTCTCACTCTTTTAGAATTCAGGATGTTGATACTCGCCACAAGTTATATTTTTTTACAATTACATTTTTTGAAAAAAGATGACGAAATTTTGATAACATAAACCTTCAGTAAGTATTCTCAAGCATAATAAACCCTGCATATTAATTGCAACAAGCCTGATCTTCATCTATTA
>CAZFNE010000065.1:0-13013 GCA_964520335.1 uncultured Methanosarcinales archaeon
TTCTATTATAGTTTCTAATACTATATATCTATACATATAATTGATTACCAATGCCGTATTTAGAAGACTGACAGTATCTGAAAATATCTATTCGATCTGCAACTGTATATTCGAATACTTTTTTGAAACAAAACGGAAGTGGTTCTGGAAAAGCAGAAAATTTAAGCATTTCAGTTACAATAATACAGTATGTGTGGAGCATATGGAATTACAGTAAAGAAAATACAAGATTTAATTGATAGGTTTGATATTGTAAATGCATTAGAAGACTTTAAACCGAGATGGAATGTCAGACCTGGACAAGAAAATCCTGTTATCGTCAATCACGGGAATAATGAACTTGAGTATATGCTTTGGGGGCTTTTACCTCACTTTGCCAAAGACGAGCATTACAAAAACAAGCCAATAAATGCAAAAGCTGAAACCGTTGATAAATTACCTACATTCCGCCATTCATTTAAGCATAATCGTTGTTTAGTTCCTGCAACAGGCTTTTACGAACCTGATAAAGTTCATTTTTCTAAAAATCCTTTTCCGTGGCATTACTTCCAGATGAAGGATACTTCAATTTTTGCCTTTGCTGGGCTTTATGATGTCTGGAAAGATCACAATAATGGAAAAGAAATTCATAGCTACACAATCATAACAACAGAACCAAATGAAATTGTTGGCAAATATCATGATAGAATGCCAGTTATTCTGGAAAAAGAAGCTGAAGACAAATGGCTGAGTCCTGACATTGAAGCAGAAAATCTTCTCCCTTTATTGAAGCCTTTCCCTGCAGATGAAATGGAAGAATGGGAAGTTGGAGCTGAAGCTAGAAATCCGAGAAATGATCATCCAGAACTTATAAAACCGCAGAAAACAAGCAGGCAAGGAAGCTTATTTTTTTAATGATTGAAATGCTAAGTCTTAAGGTTTAACAAATAATACTTTCACCCAACTCACTTAACCCTTATTATCCTTTTTAATCGAATATTGGACTGATGCTCGCATTAAATCCTAATTCATCCAACAAAGATAGGCAGATTGTTCTCCATGTAGACATGGATAGTTTTTTTGCATCGGTTGAGGTCAGAGAACATCCTGAGCTTAAAGGTTTACCTGTCATTGTAGGTGCAAATCCAAGAGGAGGAAAAGGCAGGGGAGTTGTGAGCACCTGTTCATATGAGGCAAGAGAATACGGGGTACATTCAGCGATGCCAGTATCGCAAGCTTACAAGCTGTGTCCTGAAGCTGCCTTTTTGCCTGTAAATATGAAACTTTATGTTAAGGTTTCAGAAAATGTAATGGGGATAATGAAGGGCTTTACAGAAAAGTTCCAGCAGTATAGCATCGACGAGGCCTTTTTAGTGACCGGGCCCGATATAAATAATTATGAAGAAGCTGCCCTCTGTGCCCTTAAAATAAAGGATGAAATCAAAAGCCAGGAAAGAATTACATGTTCGGTAGGAGTCGGACCGAATAAGCTGATTTCAAAGATAGCTTCAAAGTTTCAGAAACCGGATGGGCTTACAGTTGTTAGGCCACAGGATGTTCAAGACTTTCTTTTCCCCTTAAATGTTTCAAAAATCCCCGGGATAGGGGAAAAGACGGCAGAATACCTGAAATTGATGGGAATAACGAAAGTGGAAGAGCTTGCTAATTGCGATATCCAGAGGCTTTCTGAAAGATTCGGGAAAATGGGGCTCTGGATGAAGCAGGTTGCATATGGCCTGGATTTCAGCGAAGTAAAGGAATGGGAGGATGCTGTAAAGTCAATAAGCCGAAGCGGAACATTTGCGGAAGATACAAACGACCCTGTAAAAATCCATGAATTTCTGGAATTGTTAGCTGAGAGCGTGCATAGAGTACTCATAAGAGATCGTTTTCTGTTTAAAGTGGTAACCCTTAAAGTTCGATTTGATGACTTTTCCACATATACGCGCGCAAAGACTGTTTCAGTCTGGACTTCCGATATTTTTGTAATAAAAAGGACAGCTAAGCAACTCCTCTTGGAGTTTATCGGAAAGCAAAAGATAAGATTAGTTGGTATAGGGGTTTCTAGACTCAGGGAGAGAGACGAAAGGCAGACCCTGATTACAGACTTTC
Source organism: uncultured Methanosarcinales archaeon (assembly GCA_964520335.1). Taxonomy (GTDB): domain Archaea; phylum Halobacteriota; class Methanosarcinia; order Methanosarcinales; family Methanosarcinaceae; genus Methanosarcina. The sequence goes on from CAZFNE010000065.1 coordinate 2,092, forward strand.
CATGATTAAAAAGAATAAGAGGAAAACTGTTTAACATAAAATGGATTTAAATTTCTGGTGTAAGAAATGTCTAAACAAGCACTATGTGGGTAATACGTCCTTACTTGTATAACTATTCAATTTTATCATTCTTACACTATACAGAATAATAAAATAATTCAATCGAGATCTGATTCGTTTTCTTTTTAATCTCCTTCACTGCCTTATCGTTACAATTTCTTTTACTAATAAGTTCTAAATTTTAGAGAGTGGGTCCCCCAGTATCTCCAGAGGTATCTCTTCCAGTATTTTCGCCGGCATCTCCTCCAGCGTCTCCACCGCTATCGTCACCGGGTTTCCACCAGCCGCATTTCCTCCACTATCGTTAGTATCACCACTGGTATCTCCTCCAGTGTCTCCGCCGGTGTCTCCATTATTATCGGTGGCATTATCGGTGGCATCATCAGCAGCATCTCCTCCAGCGTCTCCATCACTATCGTCACCGGCATCTCCACCGGGGGCTTCTCCAGTATTACCGCCATTGTTGCCACCCGGATTTTCGCCTTTGTTTCCTCCAGTAGAATCTTTACCTGAGTCTTTACTTGGAATCACTGTATTTTTAGGAGTAACTGCATTTACAGGAGTTCCCGAAGTTGAAGGAGTTGCTGTACTTAAAGGAGTAGAAGTTTCCTGTGGAGAAGCAGAAGGCTTATTAGAAGCTTTAACAATAATATAACCTATTTTTGTTTCTGTACTGTTTCCTGCTTCATTAGTTACAGTTTCTTCTACCGTATAAGTCCCGGCTGTTGAATAGGTATGTGTCGGATTCCTATTAGTCGAAGTAGTTTTGTCTCCGAAGTTCCATCTCCATGAGGTCGGTGATCCTGTACTATTGTCTGTGAATCTGACTGTAAAGGAAGCTTTTCCTGAAGTAGCAGACGCATAAAAGTCAGCATCAAGAGGTATTGGTTGTTCCAAAACGGTTACAGTTTCGACCCCTGAAGTTGAACTATTGCTTGCAGTCGAAATTATTGGGGTTGAAGGAACTGCAGAAGATGCATCCTGTGGATTATTTGAACTAAAAGTGTTCCCACTCATCATTCCACTACCTATAAAAGCAAGAAGGAACACAATTGCCCCTACAAAAGCAATCAGGTAAAACCTGGTATTGTTTTTCTGTGGCGGTTTTGGATGTGGTAATGGAATTGGGTCATAACTTTGAGGTTTTGTTTCCTTAAACACTGGATCTTTAAATTTTGCTTCAGGGTTTTCACGTCTTTGTTCAGATGCAGGTGTAACTGAAATCTGTTTACCTATTGGAGTTTGTGATCCAGTCGAACTGGGGAATGGGTCTTTTCCGGTCTCGTTTGTTATTTTACACCAAGGACAATACGAAAGATGGTTGGAGTACCAGTGATTTTCATTTTGGCTGCATTGCTTCACAGTTATCCCCTCAACACAAGCTCAAGAATTGTTTTGAGAATAAGCTCCATTTTCAAACAATAATCTTAATTTTATCTACTCTATCTCTCTTTGCAGAGCGTTGAACCATTCTTTTGCTGCAGGTCTTTCTTCAGGCTTTTTGTGCCCGTCAACAAAACATCTTATGAAAAGGTTTTGGATCTCCGGCGGAATTATTTCAAAAGGCGGAGCATAATCCGGAGGCTTGATATCTCCAATCTCGTGGAATTTATTTACGTAAGGAAAATATCCTTTTATAATTTTCATTTTAGGAGTAGGGGCATCTTCAACCAGTTTTCCTTTTGCTGCGTATGGATGGACTCCATTCATTAGTAATTTGAAAATTATTATCCCAAGTCCAAAAAGGTCCGAATAATACCTGTCATAGTTTTTTCCAAAACTTTCGTTCTGGAGTTCAGGAGGAAGATATTCATCTATTCCTACGCGGGTGTAAAATATCTTTCCTGTAACCTGATCCTTGATTTGAAAAGAATCGCAATCGATCAAGGCAATCAATGCATTATCAGCAGCAAGAATATTTGTTTCTCTTAAATCCCCTACGCAGTAATTCTTTTCATGGATTGCTGCAATTGCACTTGCGATATTATATGCAGTTGTAAATAAATGCTTCCAGGTGAATGTGCCCCCAAACAATTTTATTCTGTCTTCTGTATCCCAATATCTGTGAACTTCTTTATATAAATTTAAATCTATAAGAGGCATTGTAAAGCCTATAAATTTGTTTTTTCCCGGGCTGTCATAAAGAACTGAGCTTGGCCATGCAAGGGATCTGCGCCTACTGGTTATCCATATGTGGTCATATGGGGGATTATTCACCATTGTAAAAATTTTCTCGTAAAGATCTTTATCCGTATCTATTTTTTGAGAATTAAATATTTTTGCACATTGAGAATTACTTCCCTGGATTGTAAAGAATGCTCCTTCTCCTCCGCTTTTACCGGTGTCTATTAATTGAATTTTATTTCCATTATGATCATAAACAATTAGATTATTCACTGGAGACACTCCTTCTTTTTAATACGAGGATTAATAGTGTTTTATCGTCGTCAGAAGTATCGTTCATTTTCTGCGAAGCCAGAAATTTTCTAATTTGTTCCTCTCCCTCATATAAATCCTCAAGTTTTTGGGCATAATTGAATAAAGGGTTGAAGAACTGATCATAAGGTTGCAATCCAAATTGAGTTTTAAGTAGTGAAGCCCTTTGACATCCATCAGTAAAAATAGCAGCGCATTCAATGTCAGGGATTTTTTTAGCAACTCTCAAATGAGACTCCCAATTTTTGCTCGTTAGGGGCACTACTTCATTTATATATTCCGATTCTCCAGGTTCTGAGGCTATTAGCAACTCCTGATCACTTTTCGCAACTACAGCGCCATCTCCAATATGAGCTATGTATAAATTATCTTTATAACCAAGAGCAACAATTAAAGTGCAGGCCAGGTCATCTAAATCACACTTATCTTCTTTAGCTCTTTTTTCCAGGGCTTTTCTTGAGGAGCTGATAATTTCTTTTAAAACTTGCTCATAATCGATTTCTTCGCCATTTTTCCCATAAATAATTGTTTCCCATGTTTGAACAGCCGTTTCAACGGCTTCTTTTGCCCCGATTTCACTTTTTTTGGCACTGCCCAATCCATCCGACACAGCAATAATACTATGTTCGGATAAAATCTGGCTGGCGCATGCATCCTGACAGGGAATCTCAAATTGTTCGTGAATTGACCCGATGACAGAGGTCCCAAAAATGTATGGAAGATGGATAGCTGATTTTTGTCCAATAGCTTCTTCCGCTGAATTTGCTGAAATTTCTAAATTTACTTGCTTTAATTCTTGTTCCAAATTAATCCCTCGGATGCACACCTTAATGTTATCTTATCTTGCATGAATTGGAAGCAGGAATAATCAACGTTTAATCAAGTTTTTTATTTTTCAATTACAACGTATGGGTTAAGAAGAAAATCCTGTGGATTCTCCCCTGTAAAAATACTCATAATTACGATAACTGAGAAGCATTATCAGGGTATATTATTTCATGAATTGGAGGTTTTTTATGAGCAAAACTGCTGTCTAACATTAAAGAATTTTTAGTAACTTATTTCGCTTCCGCAATTTTGGCCACTTTAGCTATTTCTTTATAACAGGAATCAATAATTCAATTTTGAATTATAAACCTACTCATCTAACCCTTGAACTTAAAAAGTTTTTTATGCTTTTTAATAATCACAGCTTTTTTTATGAAGTTGGGATTTCTGCCCATCCATTTGGAGTCACAGGATTTTCAACCGATATTTGACCCCCGGGACTTTTCTGAGAACCATCTCTCTGGCTTTTGCTGAGCCAGACAAACATTTCTTTCCATCTTCCTTCTTTTAATCTCAGAGGGATTCTATTTGGGGGAGCAATCTGTTTAAGGAGATTCATATCAGCAGAATCTACTCCTACTACAAAAAAAGAAAATTTCCTATTTTCTTCCCCATTATGAACATTTTTGACAACTTCGTTCCATAACGAATCTCCCGGGCGCATATCTGAAGGGGCCCCATCTGTTATCATAAAAATCCAGGGTCTGTAATGGTCAACTCCAGCAAATTTATATTCATGTTTACGTCTTTCGACAAGGTCGATGGCTTTAAGAATAGCTTCCCCCATGGGTGTCCCTCCGTCTGCATAAAGCACAGGCGGATCGAATCTTTCGATTGAGGAAAAGTCGTGCATAAGGTTAACCCCTTTGTCTCCAAAAGTGACCACTGCAAGTTCAACTCTTTTTCGAGCCAGATCATCTCTTAACAGCTCTTCCTTCAGAGTGCGCAAACCTTCGTTAAGCTGTCTAATATTCGAGCCGTCCATTGAACCTGAAGTATCGAGTAACAAAACCGCTGCAAGGTGTGGTTGGGGTTTATAATCGACTTTTATACTATTTTCTAAATCATCGACCGACATAAATTATCATCCTGAGCTTTACAAAGTAATAATATTTTTAGTCTCAACCATAAATATTTTTAATAGGACTTACGCAGTTGAAATAGAAAATCAATGGCATTAAACTTTCAACTGTTTAAACATGGATTTTATAGCAACGCCTAATGCTCTTGCTTTTGCACCTCAAGTGCGTAACTCCTATTTAATTAAATTTTTAAAACAAATCTAAAAAAATTATGCTTAAAATATTGAAAAAGCCAATTAACCTGAATTATAATAGTAAGGCCGCATAAGTATGATTTATCTAAGCGGGGGCATTATCAAATTTGTAACAAAAATTTCAGCAGATACTCATTAAGTACTTCTATATTTGATGCTTGACTCAAAGACCTTTTTAAATTGTTTGTTATTATTAATTCACATCTATTTATATTTGTTTAATTTGACGTATAAGAACTAAAATCTGTGTGGCCTCTGCACTTGACACGGCTAATTGCGATTTCTTATATGCTCTAGATGGAATAAAACAATAATTATATCTGAAAAAAATAAGATATTTTTTATAAAGAATTGGAAATCATGTACTAAAATTTGTGAGAAGTTCCTCATTATTGTTTCAAAGAATTTAAAGAATAGTAAAGAGAAAAATTCTCTTTAATTACTTGTTCAATTTTTATTGCCCCTAAATAGAGATGCTGTTACTGAATTCGAAACCTTCTACATGAATCATCATTGAATATGCAAAAATTTACTAATAATTCTAAAATGAGAAAAAAATAATTCTGGGAAAGATATACATTTTGAAATTCAAGCTTTTGGAAATAAATATTTTTTGGTTTTTATGTAACGTATGAGAAGTTTTAGCGAAAAGTGTAAATGGTTTATAAACTACACCGAATCGCAGTTGGTCGTTATCAATTTAAACGTATTTTCATTTATTTTTTGTTTAAAGTAAAGGTCTTGCTTTCAATTTGTTTTTGAAGCTTTAAATCTCATTTTAAATTTAAGTTCAAAGACAATAAAATATTTAATACAGTCATAGACATATATTAATTATTTAGATTTAGAAGGGGGATATACATTTGAACGAAATTATCAAAGAAAGTGGAAAATGTCTCATTTGTTGGTTTTTCGGGGGTTTATTTTATACACTGATTATTACAAAAGCTAATTTTAATGGCACCATCGATCTTTTTCAGGCACTTGTTGATGGTTTAATAATATCTTTTTTACTGATCATGCTTTATATAATTGTCATGATTGTAATTTACAATTTTTATAAACCAACACAGGAATAAAAATTTATATTTTATATAACAAAATATGTAAAAAACAGAATTAAAACAAGAAGTGGGTTCTATGGGCTGTACACACGGGAATATGATAACTAAAAAGAGGAAATCCAGGCACAAAGGGGTGCGAAGAATGTATGAAAATTGGAGATACCTGGGTTCACCTGAGAATCTGTCTAACCTGTGGACATGTAGGCTGCTGTGACCAGTCGAAAAACAAGCATGCTACAAAGCATTTTAAAGAGACGAAGCACCCAATTATCCAGTCTTTTCAGCCTGGGGAAAAATGGAAATACTGTTATATTGATCATGAGTATCTTTAAAAAGATGAATTTTAATTTCAGGTTTTATTGAAATTTTAAATTTTTTGGATTCTATTTAGTTTTAGGCCGGTTTAGGGCCTGGATCAGGCAATGTAAAGAATATGGATAAATAAGCTTTTAGAAATGGGAATAAGCTTTTTTAAATTCTTTTTTATTACCTAGGTTATATACTTTTAAAATAATAGTCCATGAAGTAGTTAATTTTTCATTTAAGTCAGGAGTTTTTTGAATTTTCCAGGGCTAATTTTGAATTATAGCTTAAGACACACCGGGCTTACTTTTTAAAATACCCAGATCAGAATTTCAATTTCAGAAACAATGCTTCCAAAAATATATCCTCATCCTATCTGATAATTAATAAGAGATCGGATAAAATGACTTCTAAGATGTTAAAGGGTCAGACAGCAGTTGTAACCGGTGGAGGACGAGGGATTGGAAAGGCGATATGTCTTGAGCTGGCAAAAGAAGGAGCAGATATTGTAAGCGTTGCAAGGACAGAAAAAGAGATCCAGGAAACCGCCAGGCTGGTAAAAAACGAAGGGCAAGATGCTCTGGCCATAAGCACAGATATTCGAGATGAAGAACAGGTAATAAACATGATTTCAAAAACACTTGATACCTTTGGAAAAATCGACATCCTCGTAAATAATGCAGGAGTGGCGCATAGAAAGTACCTTTTAGAGACTTCTGCAAAGGAGTATAATGAAATCATGGACACGAATGTAAAGGGCATGTTCTTCTGTACTAAATATGCGCTCCCCTATTTACTTAAAGGAAGTAAAAGCAGGATCATAAATATGTCTTCAGGCGCAGGAAAAAGCGGAATACCTGAACTTTCCGTATACTGTGCTTCGAAATTTGCAGTGATTGGCCTTACTGAGGCCGTTGCATATGAAGCAGGAAACAGGCTCAAGGTTTATGCAGTTTGCCCAGCAGGAGTTGATACTGCCATGTATCGTTCTTTGTATTCTGATGAGCCAGCCCTGAAACCCGAAGACATCGCAAGAAAAGTTCTTGAGCTTTGTTTGCCGGGAACAAGTGTACCTTCAGGTTCTTCTATTGAGGTCTACAGGCGGACTAGAAGGTTATTTTAATTTCATGACATAGCTTAATTTTAAAGAGGGGTAATTTTGAATTAAGGTGGAAGTATGTTCAAAAACCGAAAAGAAGCAGGAGAAAGACTTGCAAGAGCTCTTGAAAAATACAGGAATGAAAATCCTCTTATCCTTGCTATCCCACGTGGGGGAGTGGAAATAGGATTGCAGGTTGCAAAACACTTGAATGCAGAGTTTTCCCTGGTTATTGCCAGAAAACTGCCCTTCCCTGATTCCCCTGAAGCCGGGTTTGGGGCAATTGCTGAGGATGGGAGTACTTATCTTATTGAAAATGCCCAATACTTGGTATCGGAAGAAGAGATTGAACTAATTAAAACACAACAGGTGGCCGAAATCGAGAGGCGAATAAAAGCTCTCAGGAAAGGGAATCGTTTACCTGCAATCGCCGGAAGGACAGTTATCCTGATAGATGATGGCATCGCAATGGGCTCTACAATGCGGGCAGTAATCGAGCTTTGTAGCAACCGGAAGGCTGGAAAAATCATAGTTGCAGTGCCTGTTGCTGGAGAGGAGGTTGCCGAACAAATCCGAAAAAGAGTTGATGAGCTTATTGTACTGGAAATCCCCGTTTATTTCAGGGCAGTAGCTGACTCTTATGAAAGATGGTACGATGTCTCAGATGAAGAAGTACTTGACCTTCTAAGAGAGCAGATTCAGGCAGAAGAATTGAAACATCAGGAGATTAATAACTATCAATAATAACTATGAAAAAAGCTTTCATGTAATAACGTTAAGAGAGAATTTAGATTTCAAGTTAAGTTTAAAATTTACAAATCTAGTTTATCCGCTAATATCCTTAATCATTTTTCCAAGTTATTTTTTTCTTAGTTTTCCTTTTATATTCCAAATTTGACATTAGAAACTATCCCTTAAAAAAGAAAGAATTTCTTAAAGTAATTATATGTTTCACGAAGAAAATCCATATTTTTAATCTCATAAAGATGATGAATTTAAATAAGTTTAAGTAGCTTCTAAAATCCTAAGATAATTAAACAAAAATTTAGAAAAGAAATTTATTCATATATAGCAATTAAGCCATGAAGAAACTTGAAAATCTCTGTATATTATAATTTTGGTTTTAATTTTTGGAGTAGAAAAAATGGATTTACTCGTTATAGCACTTGTTTTAGCGGGCCTGTATATGGCCTGGAATATAGGAGCAAACGATCTTGCAAATGCTATGGGGACTTCAGTAGGGACAGGAGCTTTATCAATTAAAAAGGTAATTATAATTGCTTCTGTTTTTGAATTTTTAGGTGCAGTATTTTTCGGAGGACGAGTTACCTCAACAATTGCAAAGGGAATTGTTCCTATTGACAAAATTGCAAATATTCACCCCGATATAGTAGCAGTCGGAATGTTAGCTGCAATTCTTGCAGCAGGTTTCTGGGTAACTCTTACAACTTTTTATAACCTGCCTGTCTCAACCAGTCATTCCATTGTTGGTTCTGTCCTCGGCTTTGGGCTTGTTGTAGCTTATAATGGAACTATTGCTTTTTCTGATATCCACTGGGGCGAACTTATGAAGATTGTTGCCAGCTGGTTTATTTCCCCTGTGCTTGGAGCTTTTGTTGCTTACATCACGTTTTCCGCAATAAGGAGGCTATTTATCCATAGGGCTGTTGATCTGCCATCTCTTGAGAGAAAATTCATATCTCTGCAGCTCGTAACTGCTTGTTACATGGCATTTGCGCACGGCTCAAATGACGTGGCAAACGCTATTGGACCTCTTGCTGCAGCCCTTAATGTCATGGGTATAATAGGGGCTGGAATTCCTATATGGATTCTTGTTTTAGGAGGCATTGGGATAGTAATTGGAATGGCCACGTGGGGCTATAAAGTGGTTGAAACAATTGGTTCTAAAATCACGGAACTTACGCCCACACGCGGATTTTCAGCAGAATTTGCAACAGCGTCTGTAGTACTGCTCAATAGTTACATTTCCCTCCCAATTTCAACAACTCACACGCTTGTGGGGTCAGTTATTGGGGTTGGGCTTGCAGGCGGAATTGCGGCCGTTGACCTGCGTGTAATATGGAGGATAATTTCTTCCTGGATAGCAACAGTCCCTGTAGCTGCCCTTACATCGGCATTGATTTTTGTAGGACTTGAGGTGATCTTTTTATGAAAGACTATATTCGTTCTGTTTTTGACGTAGTTGCACAATCTCCGTTCATTCATCTTGAAATACATGCAAAAAAAGGAGTGCTTGCAGTTGAGAGATTGGCCAATGCTATGGAAGCTTATTTTGCGGAAGATCAGGCCCTTCTGGACGCATTAACAACCGAAATTGATGAACTTGAACATGATGCAGACAAACTCAAACAAAAGGTACGAGCAGGAATTCCTTCGTCAGTAAGGCTGCCAGTGGATAAAAAAGATCTCCTTTCTTTTCTTAAGCAGCAGGACTCAATTGCAGATTATGCCCAGGCTTCAGCTTACTGGATGACTCTCAGGCCCTGTAAAAACGTTCCTGAAGAAATAAAAAAGGGTTTCTTAGAACTGATGGAGATATGCCTGAAAACTACGAGATTATATGATCAACTTGCTGGAGAAATATATAAACTGCTTGCAACCTCTTTTAGTAAAGAAGAAATTAATGATACTCTGGCAATAATTCCAGAAGTAGAAAAGCTGGAACACGATGTAGATGTTATGGAAACAGCCCTCTTAAAAAAGATCTTTGAGCATGAAGATGCCATTGGAGGGGCAGGTGTCTGTCATCTTATGGGCCTGGTAGAAAGAATTGGAGGAATTGCAGACAAGTCTGCAAGCGCTGCTGACCGGCTGCGTACGATGATTCTGAGGCGGTAAGCTTTTTCTGCTTTTATTCAACTTTTTCTTTTTCTCTTTTACTTTTTAATTTATTAAAAAGCGCTTATTAGGAAAAGAAAGTATACATATTTTAGCTTGTATTAAAGTCAATCAAACCACTATAAATTTTGCCAGTTTATTAAACTGGAAAAATATGATTTGCAAGCTTTTGCTTATAACAATTAGATTTATGTAATTACAATACTTAACCGATATTATTTTTTTACGGAGGGAAGCATGAAGAGCAAAATTGTAACTTGTATATTCTTATTAAGTCTCATCTTAGCAGGAATGGGATGCTTATCAAATTCAAAAAACTCAGAGCTGAATACTCCAAATCCAGACAACTCCAAAAATGGAAATCTTACGGATACAAAAGATATAGAAGGCATCTGGATGGGAAACCTGACTGTTCCTGGAGGGTTAGAATTAAGGATTCTTTTCAATATTACTTCTCCTGATGGTTCCCTTAATGCTACAATGGACAGCCCGGACCAGGGAGTAAGCGGCATACCTGTGGAAGTTATCAGTTATAAGGATAGGAAGCTTAACCTTGAGGTAGAATCCATTAAGGGAAGTTTTGAAGGTATTCTAAATGAAGACAATAAAACCATAGAAGGAGAATGGAAGCAGTCCGGAGCTTCCCTGCCGCTTGTACTTAACAGGATGGATAAAGCCCCTGATATGTATAAAAAACAAGACCCTGTGAAACCCTATCCGTACAGGGAAGAAGAAGTTATTTATGAAAATAAGGAAGCAGGTGTAAAACTGGCAGGAACTTTAACCCTTCCGGAAACTGAAGGGCCATTTCCTGCAGTTATACTTATTTCGGGTTCAGGCCAGCAAAATCGTAATGAAGAAATCCTTGGGCACCGCCCATTCCTTGTACTTGCCGATTATCTTACCCGCCAGGGTGTTGCTGTACTTAGGGTTGATGACCGTGGAATAGGAGGATCGACTGGAAACTTCTCAAATGCTACTACAGAGGACTTTGCAG
>CAZFNE010000066.1:0-13008 GCA_964520335.1 uncultured Methanosarcinales archaeon
GGCTTTTTCAACCATGCCCATTCTTCTGCCTTTGCCGCCTGCAAGAATAATGGCACTTTTAAGCTGGAATTCTTCTTGGGATCCTGTCTTATGAAATTCAGTATTTTTTAATTCTATTTCTTTGAATCCTATTCCATTGAATCTTATTCCATTGGGTTCTGTTTTTTTATTCATCTAATATCATCCAGGCGACTAATTTCTTGCATTAGAAAAATTGTAGAGAAAAAAATTCATATGAGAAAATACTGTTCTGGTAAATTATTTACGTTACATTGTTTGCTTTCATCAACTTGTGATATTTTTTTATTCTTTTGCGGCTTTTTCGTCTTTTCTTTTTCATTATTCTTTATCATGAACCCAGAATTCTTGCTTTTCTGTAAATTCCTTTTTCCAGATTGGAGCTTCAGCCTTTATCCTCTCAATAGCTTCGCTGAGGGCAGGGAAAAGTTCGGTTCTGTGCGCGGCAGCAATAACAATGTATACTATGTCTTCTCCAGCCTTAATTACGCCTGTTTTATGGTGAATAAAGACTTCAATGATACCTTCCTTTTTCCTGATCTCATCCCTGATTTTATTCAGTGCTTTAGAAGCTTCAGGTTCATATTTCTCAAATTCAAGCCTGGAAGTCTTTTCATTCTCATTTATTTCGCGGACTATGCCTGTAAAAGTCCCTATTGCTCCGGCTTTTCTGATAGAAGGGTCTGTCCTGGCTTTTTTAATAAGAGCTTCCAGAGTGTATCTATCTGGCTGAATTAGAGCTATTTCAATAAGGGAATTGGTCAATTCTTCATGCATGTCGACATCTTCCGGGACCCTGAAGATTACATTGGAGACACCCTGAAGGCCTCCAAGTACAACTTTTGGAAGGGAACTTTCCTTAAAGCCTTCGACAATAGCAAAGTCAAGCCCCTGGTCGCAGAGCATATCAAGAGCAGCTTCAAGATCGGAGTTTCTGGAAAAGCTGACAAGTTCTGTACCTGTCAGTTCTGTGCCTGTTATTCCTATGACAGTATCAGCACCTGCATCAAAGTGCCTTCCTGTGTCTGTTTCTACAGGATTGAGCCTCTGCTCGCCCATATGCTTTATAGTGCCTACTCTTCCAAACTCGGAAAGCCTCTGGACAAGGGCTGTTACAAGGCCTGTCTTTCCCGATTTTTTATACCCGACAACTGAGATTACTTTCATTAAAAACGATATGGATTTTCCGGTATAAGTAAAGGCCGCCTCTAATTCTCCGCTGATCGCCAATTATCTTTTAAAGTTCTATTTATCCTGTTATTCTATTTAATTTTGACAAACAGGGTAGAAAAATGCAAAAATTAGAAAAAAGATTCAGAAAAAGAAAAATACTAAACTGGACAATTATTCTTGTGAAGATTCAAATATTGAAACTCTAATAATATGTAGTAAAAGATAATTCATTGAATAATCACTAAAAGTTTTAGGATCTAAGGTCTAGAAATTTAAAATTAAATTTGAACCTGAACTCAACTTTTGAGTCTTAAATTTAGGAGTTTAAATTCTGGATATCGAGTTTTAAAAGACGAATTCAACAAAATAACAAAATTTTGCTAATTAAAAAGAGGGGGATAAATTCTGGAAATGAATAAAATAAGAATTCAGGATATTCCTGAACAGGAGCGGCCCAGGGAAAGACTCATTCGAAACGGGCCCGAATCACTTTCAAATGCGGAACTGCTTGGTATAATTTTAAGGACAGGCTCAAGAAAAGAGAATGTTATCAGTCTTTGTAACCAGATATTTTCCCAGTATAATCTTAAGCAGCTCAGCCTTGCAAATGTCTCAAGGCTTATGCAGGTTCACGGGGTTGGAGAAGCAAAAGCAGCCCAGGTAGCTGCAGTTTTTGAGCTAGCCCGGAGGCTTGAGACTTTTGTAGAAGAGCCTAAACGAAAAATCTGCTCTCCTAAAGACGTTTATGCTCTTATGTACCCAAAAATGCGCGAGCAGAAAAAAGAAAAGTTTGTAACACTCTGTCTTGACACAAAAAACCAGGTCCTTAAAGAAGATGTCATCTCAGTAGGCAGCCTGAATGCCAGTATTGTACACCCTCGTGAAGTTTTTAAAGCTGCGCTTATGGAATCTTCGGCTTCAGTGATTATGATCCATAATCATCCATCTGGAGACCCTAGCCCAAGCAAAGAAGATATTATGGTCACCGAAAAATTGATTGAGGGAGGAAAACTTCTGGGAATTGACGTGCTTGACCATATTATAATAGGAGATGGCAGGTACGTAAGCCTTAAAGATGAAGGGTTTGTGAAGTAAAAAAACCCTTATGTTGTTTAAGGACAAATCAATTAAATTAAGAGTGTTGCTATATACTTATTAAGATCAAATTTATTAATACAGCCTCAGCAAAAAAACCCATATCTAACCTGGATCATGTGATCTAATCAGAAATTCCCTTTAAAAGCAGCAAAAAATTCAATATATCAACAGAAAGTCAGGATAAATACCGTTTATTAAATTTTTTTATATTTGAAAAAATAAAAGGTTTAATATATTTTATTTAATACTGGATTGGATTCGACCCATATCTTGAGCCAGTTTTTTTCTCTTCCTGCTTGCCTGTTTTTTGTGCCATTTTGGATTTCTTTTCTTCTACTTTTTCACGCAAACCGCAGAGCATACAGCCTTCCTGGTTGTGGTGGGCAAGATGTTTTACAACAGTAGCAAGTCCAATTAATGCCAAAGCATAGCCTACAAATTCCATAAATTTGTGCATTATAATTCCCCCAGAGTATATAGTAATTTATTGTTTATTAATATACGCACACAAATAGAAAGTTATGGTTATGAAGTAAAAGGATTGGTACATAAAACCAAGAAAAATCCTGTTTATAGTACTAAGTAGCCTGGAAATATCATATTAAAAGGTCTCTGCCCGAATTTTACTAATGAGCTGTAAATTATCGTTTAACTTAAATCTAAAAATAAGAGTTATGCGACCCTGCTAATCGTGGGATGGAGTTTTTAAATTACATGTAGCAAATTCTATATATGTTCCCGTCCTAAACAACTAAGGGGATATATGGACGCAACTGGGCATCACAAAATATAATATTAATACACCAGTCTTTGAGCAGAAATAAAAGGGTATTTCGGGCCGTGAAAAAGAAAACAATAGATTCGCAGGAAATTAAATTAAATTAAATTAAATTAAATTAAATTAAATTAAATTAAATTAAATTCGTTTACCATTAAAAAAGCTTTTTGAGGGCTGTTCTTAAATTTTTGCCACTAACCCTGGAATCATATTTAACTTTATATTTAGGCACGTGAGGAGAGATTTCCTACTTGAAGTTTCCAGATTCCATTTGGAGCAATACACTGATATATTCCCATAACACATTTATTATTCTCAACTTATTATACATAAATCCAGATTTATTATAGTGGCGGGTGATTTGTTTTATGAGCTACGTGAAAAAGATTTGCCCTGCTTGTGGGCATGAGTTTATTGTCTTGAAGAATGTAGAAAAGAAAGCTGTTTACTGTACACTGGAATGTTTGTCAAAAGCCCAAAATAGAATAGATAGAAAAAAAATTTCTCTAGCATCTACTTAATTGTTTTTCTTTTTATTTTCTTTTTTTAATGACTATTTCTAACAGATGCTTATTTCAAATATCATATAGCTTAATAATCTACTATAAATATATAATAAATGTATTTTTTATTTAATGAAGTGTACAAATTTCGATTTTAAACTTAACATAAATACCGATAGAGTTAAAAAGAAAATCGAAGATTGAAAACAATATCTTTTTGCGAAGGATTAATATTCATTAACCATTTTAGTATGATAACATCCAAACCTAACTTGTTAACTTCTTAAAATAACTCCTAAAAATAAATAATACAAATGTATAAGTGCAGATTAATAAAAGAAATTCTATGTTTCATATTGCAAAAAAGATTAAGAATACCCTGAGATTTTAATGCTCATACATTTTATATTCTAAATTGTTTTTATAGAAAGGGCTTTTTCAAGAAATGAATTCCCTTTCACCTTTTATCCTCTTAAAAGGAGGCTTTCTGATTACAAAACATATAAACGCCTGCAGACTGGATAACAGACACATTGAGGAAATTACCCTGGAGGATCCGTATACCGTACCTTATAAGGGAATTTATGCCGTCTGTGACTCAAAAAATGAGTATGCTGAAATAATTGAACATTCTAACTGCTATAGCGGAGCAGCCTGGTCTCTTCACCATTACGCAAAAGCCCCTCTTGTTCTAAAAGCGCGTCCGACTGGAAATATGATTCGCTATTTTATGAAGACAGGCACCTCAAACCTTGAACTCAAACCTTCAGTGGCAGCAGCAGGCATCGAATCTGTGATTGTACAGGGAGATGAAGTCGAGATTACTTATGCGGGTTTAGGCGGCGGCGGAGTAGGGGCAACCCGCTGCAGGGCTTTTGCCGAAGGAGTACTCCGCTATAATATTTCCGAATCAGGCGGAGAAAAGTGTGCAAGGGGAGCAATTGTAGTTCCAAGAAGAGATAGAGTGCTTATCGGGGTAGATGATACCGATTCAAAAGATATAGGGGCTACCTGGACCCTGACGCATAATATTGCCTGTAAACTTGACTGCCAGGAGGCTGTTTATCTCTCACATGCCCTTGTTCAGCTATTTCCTGTGCCAGAAAGGACCCAAAACTGTATGTCCACTGTGCTTGAATTTGGCTGTGTGAATGAAGAAGCAAAAGCAAGATTAATTGACTCATTTAAGCAAATACTTATAAAATATAGTGCATCCAAACAAACCGGGATGGTTGTACTTTCTGATTTTTATGCAAAAGGGCTTTATGAGTACAGTAATAGGAGCCGGACTGAAAGGGTCTCAAAGGCCGACGCTTTACAGTGCGCAGAAGAAAACAGAGTAGAAGTCCTGCTTGATGGAAATGGAGTAATAGGGGCAGTTGCTTCCCTTCCCTGGTTTGGAAGACCTGAAGAATCGATCATATCAGGTACTCCTATTAAACCTTAAATATAAATAGAAATCAGAAATCCAAAAAAATGAGCCTGAAGTTTCTGATTTCTTAATTTAATAAAAAGAGGATTACCTTGAGAGAAGCCGTACAGGAGTACACCGGATTCGAAGCCCTTTTTCTTGCAACTCTTGATAGCGATGTTAGCTTGATAACAGGGGTTCCTGGATATCCAATTACTTCTTTAATGGAATTATTTTTGCAAGCAAAAAGGAAAAAGGAACCTCAGGTGCCTGATAAATCTGACAATATCTCAGATTCTATTGATTCTGCAGCTTATACTGCCTACTGGCTTGCAAATGAGAAAGTTGCACTGGAAGTTGCGCTTGGAGCCTCAGTTTCGGGAAAAAGAGCTCTTGTACTCGTCAAACACGTTGGCATGAACCTGCTTTCAGACCCTCTTATAACTTCAGTTACGCACACAATAGGCGCAGGGCTTGTAATAATTGCAGGGGATGACCCTGGAGTAAAAGGTTCTCAAAATGAACAGGATTCCCGCTGGTATGGAAAAATAGCAGAAATTGCAGTTTTTGATCCGGCTGATCCGGATACTGCATACAGAGCTTTAAGGCGGGCTTATGAGCTTTCGGAAAAAACAAAAACTCCTGTCATCTTAAGAGTAACAGCAGGCCTGGAAAAAACCAAAGGAGAAATTCTCCGGCTTCCAAAATCATCTTCTCTTCATCCTGAATTTGACCGGACCATCTGGAAAAACAGGATGGTTGAAAAACACCAACTCTTCCATTCCAAAGTTTATCCTATATTAGAAGCAGAAGCCGAATATACCGGATTAAATAGGATTGTGGAAAGCGAAAAGAACCGGGCTTTAAAAGACAAGGCTGAAAGAGAAAATCTCTTTACAGAAAAAATTGCTACTGGTTCAAAAGCTTACAGTATAGGGGTTATTTCTTCGGGTTTTACGACTTTAACAGTAGAAAAGACTTTGAAGAAAACAAAAATATTTTCTAATGGCTCAGAAAGTTCTGGCGAAATTTCTTCCATTTCTCATCTCTGTCTCAACATTGTAAACCCCCTTCCTCTGGAAAAAATTAAAGCTTTTCTCAACAGCAACGAAAAAGTGCTTATTGCTGAAGAATCCGAGCCTTTCATAGAAGAACAAATTCGAATAGCTGGCAACGTTTACGGAAAGAAAACAGGACACCTTCCTTACGGACAGATTATGTCAGAAGATATTGAATTTGCTCTTCTGAACATGGATCAAGAAAAAATTCCTGACGAAATAAAACCTCCTGACTCTGCTTTTTCTGGAAATGTAAATAAAGGAAGAGCTTCTGTCTGCCCTGATTGTCCTTATCTTCCGCTTTATCACTTCCTCAGTAAACTTGATACCAAAATTGCTGGAGATATGGGATGCTCTGTAAGAAGTGCTCCCGAACCGCTTGCAGCAGTTGATGTTAGCTTTGCACTGGGTTCGGCAATCTCCGTTGCCTGTGGCTTTAAAGAAAAAGGGGTAGCTGTAATTGGGGACTTTGCCTTAGTACATTCAGGAATTCTTGGACTCATTAGCGCAGTCAATTTAAACTGTAATGTGCTTGTGCTCGTATTACAGAATGAAGTAGCAGCCATGACTGGCGGGCAGTCGGTTCCTGACCTTCGGAAAGTTGTGGAAGCGATAACTTTTGATGTTGCTGTTTTTGAATTAGATTTAGATGAAGTAATAGACAATAGTAAAAATAATGAGAAAACTAAAGATAGAATTAGAGAAACTGAGATTAATAATGCAAAAGAAGGATATAATAAAGACAACATAAAAAAAAGTATAAAGAAGGCTGTAAACCAGGTATTAGAAGAAGCGACACAAACAGCAGAACAACCCTTAGACCCCAAACTTCAAAAACTCATCAAGGAAAAGCTTGCACTACCAGGAGTCTCTGTGATATACATAAAAGGAAAATGCAAAAGATTCTAATTTCGGATATGTATTTCCTTTATCTTATTTTAATTATTTTCCTTTTTTATTGAGCTTTCAGATCTCCAGCATATTTAATCAAAATATCAAAATAAACTCTAATTTTATATTAGTTTTAAGTAAAATGGAATTTTATTTTCTCACCAGGTTTAAATGAGCTTTAAATATTCTTTTTTAAATTAAGTCTGAATTTTCCTTTCAGGTTTTGAGTTTTTAATCTGAAATTTATAGTGCCCAATATTTTATAAAAAACAGACATATATAATAAGTAAAAGACTTAAGACTGTAGGATAATTATACTATAGGAAGAATTCCTTGTGAAAAAATACATAACGAAGAAAAACTATAAAGAATAAAGAAAGTTGATTTTTTTTATGACTTGACAATATGTAGAAATTTGGAATAAGAATGGAATAAGGGGGAGTATAGTTGGATAAAAAAGTTCAAATTTTACTGGGAGCTGGATTTTTTCTGCTAATTATTGGCACTCTCCTCAGTGTTACCAGAGACCCGCTGATATGGGCTACGGGAACTGTTACTGCATTATTTATGATTTTATTATTCAGGATAGATCCTCTAAGTCCTAATGAGTAGTTAAAAAGCACTCTCTTTATTTACAAGTAGTAATTTTTAATAATTATAATTTTGATAATTATAAGAAGAATTATGAAGATTTAAGTTCTTTTTGAATTACATTAAACTAAACAGTTTCAGCAAAAAATTTTCCAGCCATAGAAGGAAAAAAAAGGGAAAAAAGAAAATAAAAAGCTGAAAAACTAAAAATTCAAAAAATTAGATATGATAAAATTTTAAAAATTCTCAAATATCTCAAATCTCAGGCAGAGAACTTTTCTTCTTTCTTGTCTGAAGTTTTTCGCTCATATTTTACCTGAGTAATTAATTTTTCTAGCTGATCCCTTGAGATGCTTTTATGCTTTTCTTCAGTACAGACTTTGACCTTTTCGATAAGGGCACAAAGTTCGTCTCTTTCAAGACAGAACCCTATACTGTTGATAATCCCTTTTAGGGCTTTCGTACCTGTGTGTTTTCCCACAACCAGGTTGCGCTTCCCACCTACCATCTCAGGCAGGAAAAGTTCATAGGTGCGGGGTTCCTCAAGGATTGCAGCAACATGAATCCCAGACTCATGCGTAAAAGCATTTTGCCCGACAATTGCCTTGTTTGCCTGAGGAATGATGTTTGAATACTCAGAAACCATCTGAGAGAGAGCTGTTAGTTTGCCTGTATCATAGCGATCAATTCCGTACTGTACCCTCAGGGCTACCATTACTTCTTCAAGGGAAGCATTGCCTGCCCTTTCCCCGATTCCGTTAACCGTAGTATGAAGCTGTTTGGCTCCAGCTTCAGCAGCTGCAAGAGTATTTGCAGTAGCCATACCAAGGTCATCATGGCAGTGAATACAAACATCAGTATCTACAGTTTTGCAAATTTCACTTACTAGGTAATGGGTTGTTGTCGGGTTAAGAATTCCAATCGTATCTGCAAGGCTTACATACTGCACTTTATAATCGCGTTCGACTTCTTTAAATGCATATTTGAGGCGTTCAATTGGAGTCCGGCTTGAGTCTTCGGCCGCAAAACGCACTTTTAATCCGTGATCAGTTGCATATTCAATAGTTTCTTTGGCGCATCTGAGCATTTCCTCAAAATTTCTATGATATTTGTACCTGAGGTGCATATCAGACATTGCAATAAAAATGCTCACAATATCAACATCGCAGTCAAGAGCAGCATCTACATCCCCTTTAACTGCTCTTGAAAGACAGCAGATTCTTGCCTTATAGCCTTGATTTGCAATTTCTTTTACTATCTCCTTTTCATTTGCAGAAACTACCGGGAATCCAGCTTCTATAACTTCAATCCCCATTGAGTCAAGTTCGTTTGCAATTGCAAGTTTCTGTTCTTTAGTAAATACAACACCTGGTGTCTGTTCTCCGTCCCGGAGAGTAACATCACAGATTTCAATATCAAGGGGGCGATATTGAATAAAGTCCATAAGTGTATTTCTGGAATACTGCTCGCTCTCTGACATAGTCTGGTTCCTGTGGTTTAATTTAGTGAGCTATTTATTAATTATTTTTAATGATAAATACTTTACATGAAAGTCCTTACCGTTTGAATAATTTGAAAGTTAGGATCGTAAAAGTAAGAAAATAATAGTCTCCTCAAAATTAAGCATAGCTTTACCTGCATGTGTATAAATGTTTTCCTTGGAGGAAAATGGCTTCCGATAAAAGCGTTCCAGGAATTTTCAAGAATTCTCTTCTGAGCCTGACTTCTCTACATAGAGATTTAAAAAAGTTCAAAAAAAGTTCAATTAATGATTTGCCTGGCCCCAAAATTTAAATAAAGCTGAACTTTTTAGAGCTAAATATTGAAAGAAATCTAATTCAGGAAAGCTTTCTTTGAACCCTTTCGTAAAAGCAGGTATCAGAGATTTTAACGAAACGCGCAGGGAATTTAGATTTCTTAAGCCTGACAGTATCCTCGGGTTTTATCCTATAAGATTTCTGTCCATCGATTGCAATAACAGCTTCTTTTTTTGGGCTCGATAACCTTATTTTAATTTCACTGTCAGAAGGAATTACCCAGGGTCTTGAGGAGAGCTTAAACGGAGCAACAGGAACTACAACTATTGCATTTACCCGTGGGTTTATTATAGGGCCTCCCGCACTCATTGCATACGCAGTTGAACCTGTAGGTGTTGCAAAAACCACTCCATCGGCCCGCATATCATCAAGCAGGCAGTCTCCTACATGAACCTGGAACTGGATAATTTTTGCAGGCTTTGCAGACATTATTGCAATCTCATTAGTAGCTGTCTCAAGCATTTCCCCGTTGAGGAATACATCCACTCTCATTCTTTCAAGATACGAAAAGCCGAAAAGCACCTCTTCAATAGTTTCAATTGCATCTTTAGGCTCGACGTCTACAAGGAATCCCAAGGTTCCCATGTTGATTCCAAGAATAGGAAGAGGATCTTTCATTTTGGCAATATTCCGGAGGACTGTCCCATCTCCACCCACGCTCACAACGAGTTCTGCGCCTTCTTCTCTCATTTTTTCCACGGGTATGCCGCCGATACCAAGTACACTGGCAGTAGGGGAAGAAACCAGAATTTCAACCTTTGAGTTAAAGTGAGCTAGAATTTCCCTGACCATATCAATTACTTCAGGCCTGTCACAGCGTGAGGCAAGTCCTATCTTTTTAATAACCAAATCACTCACCTGAGAGCAATTCTAAAAGTTTTTTATGAACGTGCCCGTTTGATGCAACCATTTCAACTCTGGCAGTAACGTTATCAGGAAGCCTCAACAGGTTTCCATATCCATCTGTAACAAAGCCTCCTGCTTCTGCTAAAATAACCTGCCCGGCTGCAAGATCAGTCACCCGTAAAGCTTTGCGTACATCCACAAAAGCATCAAGCCTGCCTGAAGCTACATAACACAGTTCGAGTGCGACACTCCCAAATAGTCTTACACGGCGTACATTTTTGTAAATCTTTCGAGTCCTTTCTACATTCTGTCTGTACCCATATACACTGACGCAGAGTTCCCTTAAATTTGAATTCATTGAGGTTTTGATCCTTTTCCCATTCAGGTAAGCCCCTCTTCCTTTCTCTGCGTAATATTCTTCATGAAGCGCAAGGTTCCGTACAAATCCGAACCTTAGATCTAAAAGATCATGAGAAGCTATAGCCAGGGATACGCTGTAAAAGGGGATCCCTACTGAGGAATTATATGTCCCATCCAGTGGGTCAAGTACGACTGTAAATTCAGGGGAATCTCCTAAAATAAGCTCTCCTACTTCTTCGCTGAGGATTCTCATAGACCTGCCATCAGCTTTAAGCACCTCAATAATGGCTTTCTCAGCAGCAAGGTCAATTCTTGTGCTTGGAGTCCCATCCGCCCCCATACAGATAAAACTGCTTGCAGCGTCAGTCCCTGCAAGTCCGGAAATAGAATCCGATGCTGCCTTAAAAGCTTCCCGGGACAATTTTAAAAAGCCTGAATCTTCAGAATTCATAGTTAGGCCAGTTTTGTTTGAAAGTTTTAGGTAAAAATCTGATGCTTATTTAAAGATTTAGAATTTAATGTGTAAATATCAGGAATTTCAGATGAATAAAAGACATAATAAGTAATGAACTTAACAGATTATAGTCTTAATAGAATTTATTAATTTAGGTCTGTCAGTTTAAATTTATTAGTCAATAATCAAATTTGGAGTTGAAGGTATTTATTTAAAATAAAGCTTCAGGTATTCTTTTTGAATACCCGAGAAATAATATTAAACTGAACTTAAACTAACACATAACGCATATTTAGTTATATATTTTTTTTAATTTTTAATTGTTAATTTTTATTTATTTGTTAATTAAGCCGATTGCTTTATTTGTCTTTTCTATTGACTTTGCCCCGTCACTTTCAAAATCCATCATAGCTCTTATAGCGTCTATGTTCTCCGGAATCGTAATTGATTCCTGATGAACTGCCTGGAAGAAATAAAATTCTCTTTCATGTGCAGTTATGGATTCAGGCCAGATACAGTTCTCCCAGATATCATTTCTTGGACGTCCTATATCCCTTGCATACTCCATAATTTCTGCTGTAGAGGACATTCCCTGCCCAACGAAACGGATTCTGGACTGAGAGCCAAAGATTCTTTTAATATCATCTGCTGTGCAATCTTTGTTGACTTCCATATTCACAGTGTGCACATGCATCAGTGTTGTCGGAATTTTCAGGGCTGCGCTTGTAATCTCAATGTTCGGAAGCACACTCTTTACGTCAGGCCCATGGTGAGAAGGAAGCTTAATAGGGTCAGGTACGATTGCATTAATCGGGCCTTTTTTTACGTCATTTGGATCGGCAGCACGCCTTGCAAGAACTACCCTTACCTTTTTTACTCCCAATTCCTGGTCTATCGGGAAAATAGCTCTGCACAGGGCTGTAGTATTACATGAAACTACCCTTACAAACTGGCGGCCAAGAGCTCCTTCATAATTACAGGCTGCATTAAAGGAAAAGCCTGCAAGCGGGTGACTTTCTCCACCCTGCCAGATTGCTTTTACGTTTGCCTTTTCGTATAAAGGCTTATTTCCTTCCCCAACTCCCCCTGGAGTACAGTCCACAACAAGGTCAGCTTTTTCCACCATTTCCTCTATGGTTCCTGCTGCCGGGATTCCTGCCTTTTCAAAAGCTTCGACATTTGCAGCAGGGGCATAAATACTATACCCGAGCTGGTAGGCTACTGCAGCTTCGTAATTAGGTTTTGTCTTGGAAATTCCCACAACTTCCATATCGTCCTGAGCCTGTACTGCGTCTGCAACTCTTTTCCCAATAGTCCCGTAGCCATTTACTGCGATTTTTGCTTTAACCATTGATTATCCTATCCTGTTTAATCCTGTCTTACCCCATTCAGGATCTAATTTACCTAAATTATACCTGGCTATACCGATATATTATACTTAATTAAGTATAATATACCAGATATTATACTAAATTTTCCTAAATCTGAAAGCTCATGCCAGATCATAATTTCTGAACATTAGTTTTCAATTAGTTTCATAATTCTAATAGGAGGCATACATTTAATCAGCATGCTAATTTATAATATTTTCCACAAGTTATACCAGCGTATTAGAGCATATCCATGTTCTGATCCAAGATATAGACCCATTAGATAATGTTTTTAAATTTTAAAAACTACAGTTTATACTGAAACCTCGGATCACATTGACATTATAGATAAGAACAGATAAATGCTTTGCCTGGTAAGATACTAAAATTTAAAGAAACTTAAGAAGAAATTTGGAATTTCAAAAGCTTTCAGGAGGCTTTCCGGCTTTTAGAGTACTTATTTATCTTTTTTCTTAGAATTATCTCTCTGAAAGCTAAAACTTTCAGAAAAACGATTTAATAGGTTCAGTAGATCGCTAAAATCTTTCCTCCACTCTTAATCTACCTCCATTTATCTCAGACACCCTATTACTGTTCTAACTCTTAGCTTTCGTCTCAGCCATTCCTCAATGAAAAGTAC
>CAZFNE010000067.1:0-12962 GCA_964520335.1 uncultured Methanosarcinales archaeon
GATTTGCTGTGGACATGGTTCAGTTTCAGTATTAAAAGAAGGAAAACTTGTGGAACATTCAAATTCTCAAAGATATAATGCAGGTTAAGTGTGTTTTTAAGTGTCTTAGAGATTATATACATAAAAATAATTTCTAGTTCACTAAAATAATAATGTTTCGCTTTTTCGTTAAACCTAAAAATCAGAAACTGTTTCATCACATTTTTTAGCGATTTGAATTAAATTAACTTATTTTAAAACTTTTATTAATTAGAAAATTAGAGAATTATTAGAAAATAAATTTTAAATAAATTATTAATAGTTCAAAAATTACTAATTTTTTCTTTTATTATTCAATATAAATAAAGGTTTAATTCAGGTTAGAAGCAGTGGGGTGTACAATTTTCAGATACATCTCCCAAACAGCCTGCATTTGATATTGTTGGCCCTCCACTGCTTTCTCTGCATCCTTGAAGGATTACTTCATCTGATTTACGTCTAATAAGGACTATTATTTCAGGCCTTTCCCAATATTTAGTCATTTATATTCCTCCTAACAATCTATCTTTTAATTTTTTCTATAATTTATACATTTTAATTAGATTTTTACTATTATGAGCTAATTCAGAAATTTATCCAATACTTTCTTTTTCTAAACTAGTAGCTCAATTTTTAAATTTTCTAATATATTTTGATTAATTTAAAATAATAGTAAATTGAAAACTAATAATTTATGGCCTGTTTATTCTAATATTTACATTGTTTTACAAGTATGTAAAACTTTGCAGTAATATTTACTAAGTTATATGCATATTTAATGCCTATTTTTTTCATAAGGCTGTATTCGGCAATTTATGTTTAGAAACTGAAATAAAATATTTTTCATATTTCATTATCAATAACTTTATAAAGTTCATTTCTACTAGAGAGTTGATTTCTACTAAAAACAATACTGTGAGATTTGATCTTTAGAAGTAAATAATTAAGCTTTTTGAGGTTCTAAAGGGCAAAATAAGAAAATATTAGGAATATTGGTTTAAAATAGATTTATGCAATCCCTTTAAAGTTATAAAAATTTGATTTCTAAGGGGTAAGAAATATTCACAAATTTTCTCCCTTGAGTTTTAAACCAATATTTCTAACTATTATATCTATTATATTTATTTCTCCTCAATTAACTATAATATATTTTGATCTTGATAATGCATTACTTCCTTCTTCATTTCTTACTGTTAATTTGACAGTATAGCTCCCTGATTTATTGTATATATGTACAGGATTCTGCTCTGTTGAACTGGTACCATCTCCAAAAGTCCACCTCCATGATGATGGATTTCCTGTACTATTATCAGTAAAGCTAACATTCAGAGGTGAAGTTCCTGAGGTTGGGGATGCAGTGAAATCAGCAGACGGATATATGAGAGGTTCGACAGTTATATACCTTGTTTTTGATATCGTATCGCTCCCCGCATCATTTTCCACTGTTAATCCAACAGAATACCTCCCTGACTTAGTATACACATGTACAGGATTTTGCTCTGTTGAATTAGTTCCATCTCCAAAGTCCCATTTCCATGAGGATATCTTACCTTCACTGTTATCAGTAAAGCTAACATTCAGAGGTGAAGCTCCTGAAGTTGGAGATGCAGTGAAATCAGCAGAAGGAGGTTCAATATTTTCAACATTTATATAATTTGATTTTGTTACAGATTGACTTCCAATTGAATCTTTTATAGTGAGCGTTACTGTATAAGTCCCCTCAGAGGAATAAGTGTGTGTAGGATTCTGTTTTCTTGAGGTAGTTCCATCTCCAAAGTCCCAATTCCATGAAACTGGAGCTCCCGCACTTTTATCGGAAAATGTGATCTTAAGTGGTGCATTCCCTGATATGGGAGAGGCAGAGAAATCAGCAACAGACTTTGTAATAGTTCCCATCTCGATGCTACAATTCCCATTACGGTGAACCCAAACTATCCTGTTATCGTAAATAGCAGGTAATCTTGAGTATCCATTTGTTGTAATTTGAGTTTCCGTAAAAGTTGAAAGATCGTATATGAAAATGTTGTTATTATCCTGCCAAACTATAAGATTTTTGTATATGTCAGGGCGTTCCTTCACACTATTATTTGACTCAAACGTCCTAATCTGAGTTTCTTTAGAAGTTGTGAGGTTATACACATAGAGGTTCCAATTTCCACGGCGGTCGTCGCTCCAAATGATCTTGTCGCCATAAATAGCAGGCTCCCAATGATTTGCGTTATCTTTAGTGATCTTGGTTTCCGTGGAAGTTGAGATATTATACATATAAATATCCCACTTTCCATTCCGATCATCCGACCATACAACCCTGTCCTCAAAAATATCAGGATCAAACTGACATGAGTTAGTAGTTGTAAGAGGAGTTTCTTTGGAAGTGGAGAAATTGTACAAATATATCCGGCTTTTTCCAGCTCTGCCGTCCATCCATATTAAATTATTTCCACTGAGTACAGGATTAATCTGCCATGATTTATTTAAAGTGATCTGGGTCTCCTTGGAAGTTTTAATATTATATGTGTAAATATCGATATTACTATCATTATTTTTTTCATTTCTGTCGTCTGACCAGACTATTCTATTCCCGAATATATCTGGACCTGCCTGATTAGACTCCTTAGTTATAACCTGTGTTTTATTAGAGGTTGAAATATTATACATGTAGATACGCCATTTGCCATTTTCTTCTCCTGTCCAGACAATAGTGTTACCATGGACATTAGGCCCGAATCTCCATGTTTCATTGAAGCCACTGGTATTTGCGAAAGGAGGAAGGTTTTGCATTTGAATTCTGAAATCTTCATCGTTATTATCCCACACTATCCTGTCACCGTAAGGTATAGGCTCTTCAACTGACACGTTATCAGCTATTTCAGTTACATTAACAATTATACTGGATGCCAATGCCGCAGGTGAGAAGGAAATTAAGAGCAAAAAAAACAAAATTAGCAAAACCGAACATTTCGGTAGAAACATTTTCTTATTTTCCATTGTCGTTTCTCCTTTTATCTATATTAACACAGTAAAAAAAATTTAATAATGATTGGCTCTAGTTGCTCTTAAATTTTTCCTCAAGTTGAATTTTAAAATAGTTTTTTTAAAAAAGTAGCAAGTTGAATACATGGGCTTATTAATTGTAGAGGTCTCCAACTATTGAGCTTGCCCCACAACTCAAAACTACAGTTTCGAGCTTCGAATTTCAAAAGATCAATAGGCTTGACTACCCTGAAAATCAGATTTGAAATTTTTATTGATGTTAATCTAATTCTGGTTTTAGGATGAACTTAATCTAAAGAGCAGATATTAAGCATAATCAACTAAAATATTTTGAAAGAAGCATATATTATTTAGTATCTGTACGTCTCTTTTTCAAATAAATTAAGTAATAAGGGAATTGCCACAATGCGGCCAGTCCCCACATAAAAGCTGTACCTGACCGGACTAAATAAAAAGCATATACTTGCTTTTTATTTTTTACAGGATAGCGATACACCATAAATTCCTGGGATGGGAAAATATCTCCTATTATAATACGCGACTTATTCCAAATCCCATTCATCTCGTTTAAATTTCTGAGATATTTAATTCCACTTGACTGATTATTTTTATGCGAATAACTTTTTATTCCTTTGAACATTTGTTCAAAATTAATATCTCTTGTAGAAGGTCCAAGCTTTTGAATAGTCTCATCTGGTATACAACCCTGGAAGTAATTTTTTGCAATAAATAAGCCCTGGAAAACAGGCTCTGTTACCTCATAATCTTTTGAGCTTTGCACAAGATAATTCCAGTCAATTTTATTCTTATAGTACGTTGTAACTTCCGCAATATCACAGAAATCCCTTAGGGGTTTAGCTGGTGGTGCAGTGCTTAATTTTATATGTTTATCTACATGAAGACAAAGATGTTGCAACAAATTTTCTGGAGCAAAAGTCAGAGTTTCGACTCCCGCTACTTTAACCGATTTTGCATTCTCCCAGAAATCTTCAATTCTTATTCCGTCCAAATGCTTAGGGGACTGGATGTTCCAATGGATTTCAAGAGTAATTTTTTTAGTTTTATTTTCATATGGTAATTCTTCATTTAATAATTTGAATTGTTGTTCATGTAATTTGGTTGGAAATACGTACTTTGGGAAATACATTAATTTGTTCATTTCTACTTTGACTTTTTGCAGATCTTTTTCTTTAACGAGTAAATCAATATCACTCATTGGCCTTAAACCGATATTTTTGTAGATTTCTTCTGCCAGAAAAGCTCCTTTAAGCACTATCACATCGATATTTGCTTTCTTAAAGGCCTTAAGAACCTTATTTAATTCATTATAAAAAAGCATGTTTCGGGCAAGGTTGTTATAATATCTTTTTTCCAGGTCTTGAATAGTTTCAGGAGGAACATCTTTACTATTATTAAGTTTTTTCAGACTCCAGTAAAAAAGAGGGGTTATCCCCTGTTTGATGGAGCAATCAAAGATATAGTCCCAGTTAAGGGGCTTATTCATAATTTCATCGATATTATGTCTAATATTTTCTTCTATATTTAGCCTTGAACAATATAGAAGGAATTTGTCTTCAATCGATAAGCTTAACCGGTCTATCGTTTCAAATCCTCCATCTTTTCTTTTTTTAATTATAATGTTGAGCTTGAATTTTGAAAAGTTGTGCATATTCTCCATTAAGGGTCATAAGTTCTTCATGGCTCCCTTTTTCCAGGATTCTACCCCCTTTTAAGAAATAGATATGATCAGCCATCTTTATTGTCGAAAGCCTGTGACTGATTATTATCGCAGTTCTGCCTGTAACTAGATCTCTAAATTTTTTGAAAACCTCATCTTCAGCCTTAGGATCAAGAGAGCTTGTAGGCTCATCCATGACAATCACATGGGAATTGCGTAAAAAGGCTCTGGAAAGGGCAATTTTTTGCCATTCTCCAATACTTAACTCCGTACCTTCTTCAAACCATTTTCCAAGAATTGTCTCATAACCTTTATCGAGACGAGAGATAACATGGTTTGCTCCCGAAGATTCTGCTGCTTGAAGAATATTTTCCATTTTATTGGGCGTGTTTACATTTCCAAACCAGATGTTTTCTCCAGCTGAGAGGTTATAATGTGCATAATCCTGAAAGACAACACTAATCTCCTTTCGAAGATCTAAAAGCCTAAAGTTACGGATATCGATTCCATCCAGTGTAATTCTCCCATTTGTCGGATCGTAAAGCCTGCAGAGAAGTTTTATAAGTGTAGTTTTTCCTGATCCGTTTTCTCCTACAAGAGCTATTATCTGGCCAGAATTTATATGCAGATTAATATCATTAAGGACCTTGCACCCCTGGCCTGGGTAAGAAAAACTAACATGCTGAAAATCAATTCCTTTTTCCATTTCCTTAGGGAATGACTCCGGATTTAATGATTCTTTTACTTTGGGTTTGAGATCAAGAAATTCATAAAGGGTTGTGAGGAAAAGATTATCTTCGTAGAGTCCTGCAAAACCATTCAGGAGGCTAGAAAGAAAAACCTGTGCCTGCTGTAAAGCTCCGAAATACATTACCAGGTCGCCAAGAGTGATGTTTCCCTGAAAAGCATTTGAAACTATGAATACAAGACCCCCAAATACGGCTACAACACCAATAGTTTGGGCTGTTAGGTCTGCGATGGATTTTCTGGTTGTGATGGATAACCTTTCATTTCGAAGCTCCTCACGGATGTCGTGATATCTTTTCATAAATAAAGGCCCAAGCTCAAAAATTCGGATTTCCTTCGCATGGCTATCGCCAGTAAGAAGCCAATGATAATACCATGCTTTTCTCTCTTTTGCTGTACAGGCACGTTGCCAGCTATAGGTTTTGTCCGAATATATCAGACGCACAAGAGCTGTCGGCAGGGCTGTAATAGTAAGCCCGAGAGCTACAATCCAGCTAAGAGAGGCGATCAGCACAAACACAGCTATTAAGGACAGACTGTTCTGGCCTATCTGAACAAGGCTGTTTATTATTCGCGTTGGTCTAAAAGGCGCATCGTTGAGAGCTCTATGAAGGGTATCATAATATTTTGGGTTTTCGTAGTATTCCAGGTCGATTTCAATTGATTTAGCATGAAGCTGGTCCAGAATATGATCTGAAACCAGTGATGCCTGAGCTTCGCTGACCACACTTGAGGCTGACCGAATTACGGCAGTAAGAAAAGCCACCCCGGCTGCGAGAAAGATGAGAAATAGAATTTGTTCGAAGGCTGCCTCCTTGCTAACTGAATTCATTCCAGTAGTCACAGAGTCAACTATCAGTTTCATAAGGTAGAGAGCAGCAAGTGGCAAAATTCCCTGAAGTACTACCAAAAAACCATTTACGAGCGTCCAGCCAGGTGCACTTTTCCAGACAAGTGAAAACGCACGCTTGAGACGAGGAATATTAATTATTTTTTCTCTTATAAATCCTGTACCTGGTGTATACATCGTTGCAAAAAAATTATTTATTTTTTGGAACAGATATTTAATTCTGTAATTTTTTGATCCTTTTATCTAATTTTGTATTCTTCTGAAATTTTTACTCTAACCCCAAAATAAATTCCGGGAGTCTCTCTGGTTTATCAAAGAAAGGTTTTCAAAGAATCAATTCATATGTTATCTAAAATGAAATTTTAAATTCTATGGGTTATTGATAGTTTCTGGTTTTCTGGTTGTAGGCGTTTGTTCGCTTTTTCATATCCTATAATTCTGGCTCTCTCATGTGCTACCCTGCAGAAATAGTCAACCCAGGAGTCCATTGCTCCATTTTCCAGATAAGCATGTGCTGGACACCAAAGACAGAGATTGATAATAGGGCATTTTTGACATGTCTCTCGAAATTCCGTCCTTTCAGATCGCATATCTTTTATCTTTGGAATAAAGTTTTGCCAGGCATCTATCAGGCTGCCTTTTCTTAGATCATAGATACAGTCAGGATGTTGAAGGGACATGCAAAGCCGAAGATACCCATCACAACCGATAACAAAACTCCCACTTCCTGTGCCGCAACGAAAGAGTCTTTCAGAAGTGGTATTTGAGAATTCAGAATTTATAAGTTTATCACAATTTTTTTCAAGTGAATCGGATCTCTCGGAATCGGCTCTTTCAAGAGCAACAATCTCCTGTGGAGTGAGCCTTTCCGATCTTATTTCTTCATTTCTGTTAGGGTCCAGATCTAACCTTAAATGTAGGAGCGGATCAAACCTGAAATAATCCTGTGTTCTCTCCCTGCAAAATTGCGCAATTTGAGGCAATTCTTTGTAATTAGATCGAATAGCAATTGCTTTTAGCCGGACTTCAAACCCATTTTGTAAGAGAAGATTAAGGCCATGTATGAAAACACGATATGAACCAGGTTTGCGTGTAACAGCCTCATATGTTTTCCTGGTAACTCCATAAGCTGTTACTTCAATATTTCTAGGAGGATATTTTTTGAAAAGATCAATATGTTCTTCTTTAATTAAGATCGCGTTTGTAAAAAGGGTAATTATAAGCCCTTTTTTTTTTAGACCAAGATATATCTCTTTAAAATCTTCTCTTAACAAGGGTTCTCCGCCTGTAATAGTGCACCAGAGAGCTCCCATCTGGACAGCCTGGTCTGCAATCTTCATTATTTCTTCGAAGCTGAGCTCTTTTTCCTGTGCTGTTTTATCATTAGCTGGTAAGTTGATGTAACAATGGGTGCAGTTATTGTTACAGCGAGCAGTTAATTCCAATTTGAAATCTAAAATACGCTGCTTTTCCTTCATCTTATTCCAAAGGAAAAAGTCTGCAAGAGAACTGGAAGAAATTAATGCTCGATTCAAGCTTTTATCCTCCTTATGAATGGGCCGATAAGCATGTAGGTTAAATGAAGAGTTGGCCGGAGGAGATTTTTGCGACTTACAAATGCTATAAAGACTTTTTCTGGCCCAGATCCAAACCGGAGAGTTTTTCCATCTTTATCTATCTTCGTCACATATCCCAGAATATTGCCTTTTGGGACCAATCCATCTGGTGCAGAAGTGTTATCTCCTTTTATTAGATATTGATTTTTTTTACTTCTCACAACCCTGTGAATTACTAGTTTTCCTGTCCCTTCTTGAATAAAAGCTACAATATCCCCTAACTTTGGGCGATCTGGGGAAAGAGGAGATATTGTAATATAATTTTTATTTCTGATAAATGGATGCATACTGAAACCAAGTGCCTGGACACGAAAAGATCTTCCTTTTTCTACAACAGCTTTAAGAAGCTCTACCAGAGCCTCCATCGAAAGATCATCTTCTCCCCCGTCTCTTATAAAATCTGAGGCGCTTTCAGGCTTCAACAACCATCCGCCTCTTAAGGAGTTCTCCCATCAGTCCCAAAACATCTCCTTCAATCTCTTCAGGATCCCCCTTAAATTCAACTTTCAATGCATCTATTACTTCTCTCAGGCATCTTTGGCTGTCTAACTTTTCCCAGATTGCCTTACCAGTTTCGTTTAATGTGTAAATTTCTTCTTCCATATCCCCTATTCCAGAAGTTAAGGGTACAATGATAAGTTCCCCTTCTATTTTTCTGGCTACAACATCTTCAGAGGGCGTATAAGCAGAATCAAGAGTAACAAGGCCATTCCCCATAATTTCACTTTCCTCTTTCAAAATTTACCTGTAATCCATTTATTATACTGGAATGATTAGCGTCTTTCACTTTTGAGCTATTAGGAAATTATTAATATTATATTTTCAAAATGTCAGCTAATGTTACAATCTTTTTTTTCTTGTATTTTTTAATTTTAAATTCGAATATTTTCCCTCAGCCTGCAAAAATAAATTTTTATCTCTGAGAGGTGGAATCCAAAATGAGTAGGTTCATTTTGTATAATTTGGAGAATTATTTGTAATATTTAGCTGAGTATTACATATATACTTTTTGTAAAAAATTATTCTGTTGGGGAATTAGTAATTATTTCGCTGAAATTAAACCTCATTTTCGTAAGTTGTTTAGTGTTAAGAAAATGAATAATGACTGCTGAAATATTTATTTAAAAATTGATTTTTGAGTAGAAGATATTAAAAATTCTTGGGAATTACTGTTCTATAAAAGCCTTTATTCTCTCATACCAGTCTGTAATCTCCCAGGCTTTTTCATTTTCCTTCAGAATTCCTAGGTCAAAAGCTCGAAAGTGTGCAACCTTACACAAATATTCCACAGGGGTATCCAGAGTTCCATATTCCATCCACGATTTTCCTGGACATTGCTCACAGAGTCCATGTAAAAAACAGTGGCTGCATCGGGCCAAATAATCAGGATTATGGGTTTTCATTTCTTTTAATCTCGGCAAAAACTCAATTATGGCCTCTCGTAGAGAGCCAGTTCTTAAGTCGTAAATAATATCAGGGTGGCGAAGGAGCATACATGGCTGGAAATTGCCATATGCATCAATACAGCCACTATGGCCTAAGCCACATGAAAAAAGGTTATTGCCTGCAGGTTTCATAAATTTGGCACAAAACTGTTTCATCTCATGGATATATCTATTCCGATCTCTGCCTAACACCTGAGCTGCTTCTTCAGGCGAAATCCTTAGTTTTCTTATTAGCTTATTCTTTTCCTCAGAATCGCGTCTGGCTCTGAGATCAAAAAAAGCTGAGTAGCCAGGTATCCTGCCCATCCCGGGAATAGTGGAAGCCCAAATTTCAAAGTCTTTCAGTTCGTTTTTGTTAGGGGGTAAAATAGCCACTTTAACAATAAAAGGAATTTTCCTATCCTGAAGCAATTTTATGCCTTTCTTGAAAGCTTGAAAAGAACCCGGATTTCTAGTTACGGATTCATAGGACTCTTCTGACATACCGTAAACAGATATCTCTATCTTTTCAAGAGGTGGAATCCGCGCGAAAAGATCGGCAATATAAGGTGTAATTAAAGTAGCGTTGGTGAAAAGTAAAACTTTAAGCCCCAATTTTCTAGCAAAGATATATATCTCTTCAAAATCTTTGCGAAGAAGGGGTTCTCCTCCAGTAAATCTCACTTTAAGGCAGCCAAGAGAAGCTGCTTCTAAGATAATATCTTTAATCTTTTCAGTCGTCAGCTCTTTTCTTCCAGCAGGATCATCTACAGGCAAATTAATGTAACAATGAATACAGTTGTTGTTGCATCGCTCTGTAAGTTCAATATCCAGGCTGCTTAAAAGAAGAGGTACTCGAAAAGAAATTTCGGGACTTTCCCTTATGTAATTGCTCGTATTATCAGCCCCTGGGAAATGGACTTTTCAATTGCTCTATAATCTCCCCACTCAGATCGAACCTCAGTCTATAACAGGGAACTTCGCGGATGATCTCATCTATATTGCTTAAAGTTTTACTCCACCACTCTTTATTCTCGACAGGTCTTATAATATAAGGAAGTAGCTTCTGGGCTATTTCGAATCTGTCTTCGAGCGGAATAATCAGGTTTTCTTTGGCTTGCTCTAAAAACATTATAGCTTTCAGAGGAGCAGATACCGCCTGGACTTCATGGAGATTTTCAGTGTAAGTCCATGTGCCATAAGCCCTGTACCCATCATCCCGCCTGCGTATTATATTACGATCGTTACAGAGTGGTTTAATATCTTTATCCAAAAGGGCTATGTTTCTTATGGTTGATTTGCCTGCTCCTGAGTGGCCGACAAAAAGAACAGCTTTGCAGCCTGTAATTACCCCACTGGAGTGCAGGAAAAAGCCACCTTTTTCAGCAAGGAGCTGCGAGAGTGAAATCTGGGTAAGGAAAATATCGTCTATGTAAAAAGAGCTTAAATTTTCTTTTATATTCGTGCTTAAATCAGTATAGATTCTAATCTTTGTATGTTCTTTATTAAAAATTGCAATTTTTTTAGGAGTTTTACTTTTCCCCAAAAAACTCAAATATATCCAAGAGCCGCCTTTCCTGTGTACCTCCCACTCTCCCCTTTGATATACTAAGTCTCCGAGATCTTTATTATTTAGATTCGGGATTTCAAAGTGATATTCGATATTAACTACTTCGTTTTCAGGTTTATTAGTTTTAAAAAAATAGAAAATGGGATGAAAAGTTTCTTCAGTTATTGGTAAATCAGATTCTATTTTAATAGAAATATCGGCGCATTTAAAGTAAATACAATGATTTTTCTTCCATTCGACTTTAAACTTCTTTTTTTCCTTTACAATTTCACACAAGTATTCTATAGGGGCTGAAAAATCCCCATGTTCTAAATAAGCGTAGACAGGGCACCATTTGCATTCATCTTTTAGACTACATGAACCACAGTTGTCTCTATACTGCTGGCCTCCTTTTATTCTATCTCTAAGAGACGGGATAAACATTTCCCAACAATCCTGGAAAGTTCCTTCTCTCAGGGAATAACGAAGAGCTGGATCTTTTATAAAGCTGCAGAAGCTCATATTTCCATAAGGGTCAATATGAAAATTCCGTTTATCATCTATACAGGAGGCGAATAACCTATCATCTTGCAAAGGGAAGACAAATTCCTCTTTTTCATATCCTTCATCGGATATCTGTGGGTTATCCAGCTTTATTACTTCTTGAGGAGGAAGTCTCTGAAGTGTTATTTCTTTATTTTTATCGGGATTTCCTATAGCTGAGAGAAAAAGCCAGGACGCCCCAACTCTCCAACGAGAGCTAATGGATTTGGCCAGTAAGATCATTTTTTCAAGCTGATGATAATTATCTTTCATAGGGACTATCTGGACTATAAAATCAGCTCCAACTTCCTGAAGAAGCCTGAAACCTTCCAGTGTAGCTTTGAAAGAGCCTGGATTTCGAGTAATGTGGTCATGTATCTCTGCTGTAGCCCCATAAAGAGAGATCATCTTGCTTCCTTTTCTCTTCATCAGCGCGGCAATCTCAGGAGTAATCAGTGTTCCGTTAGTATTTAGTGAGTATGAGCAGGAATTTTTTGTAATATAGTCAAAGATTTCTGAAAAGTCAGGCCTGAGCATTGGTTCGCCTCCAGAGATTGCCCACTCTCTGCATCCCAACTTTCTGGATGTATCAATTATTCTTTTAATTTCATCCGTACTCAGTTCATGCTTTTTTTCGTGAGCAGAAGGGGGAATTCTTAGCCAGCAATGAAGACAATTATTATTACAGCGATAAGTAATATCGAGGTTACCTCTAAAAGGCAAACGGGGAATAACATCTATTTCTTTAACTTTAACATAGCTTGACACAGATCCTTCTCCCATAAAGTTTTAAGAATAGCAGAATCGAAAATATTTTAGAGCTAAATTTCTGAAAATTTATATTAAATATTAATTAGCCGTTGTCACAATTTAATGTGGTAAATGGGCAATGTCGCCTTTGCATTGATTATTAGTGCAAGGTTATTCATTCCAAAATTATATTTACTCGTTTAGGTTAATATTAAATTCAAACCTGAAAATATTGTAATGAATCGAAAGGCACTAAAGAAATACAAATAAAGTTAGATTATAATTTAAGACACCGAATCTATATCACCTATTAAAGAAATAAATTGAGTATGTCCTATATAACTTTTCTTCTCTTTGTTTTCTTTTTTACAATCATCAAATCTTATTTCTCGTGATACTTAAAACTAGTTTCAAATAGTATCCCCAGGATACAAGCAAATATAAAAAAGAGTTCTTTGTATTTGTTTAGTTTTAAAATAGAATTTATTGATTAGCTACACAGTTATTTTCTTAAAGAAAAATTGCAGTTGTTTTGGATTTCTTCTTAAGTTAAATAATATATTAATCTTATGAATAAACTCTTAATTATATATTTTCCAAAGCCTTTTCCTGTCTTCGAAAGATGCCTTCTGAATAAGCTAGTTTGAAAGTTTTTTTCAGGAATTCTTTTAAATGAAAAAGAACATGAGCCATCAAACAAAAATTATAAGCTATCAAACAAAAATTTTTTATAAGAAAGTGCGAGGGGTGCGATTCGAACGCACGAATTCCTACGAAAATGGGTCCTAAGCCC
>CAZFNE010000068.1:0-12902 GCA_964520335.1 uncultured Methanosarcinales archaeon
ACACTGCTCTTGAAACCAAGAACGACAAAGTTCTCAGGGACCTTCTTATGCTCTCTGACAGATACAGAGACCCACAGGCATATGTGCTTGCATACGACAACGCATACAGAGTCGGTCAGGCAATTGTCAAAGACGGAGAAAACATCTACCTCAGAGCAAAGAACGCTGCAATCGAAACCTGCAACATCGTCAACGAAGGTGCAGCTGGCAAACTCGAACTCTCCAGGTTCGAAACAAAAGCCCTCGCAGACGCAAAGGCAACTCTCGATGCTCTTCCAGATGACATGGACACCTTCATGGACAACTGTCTTACAAAATACAAGAGTGAAGTTAAAGTCTTCCTTCCGGAGAACTACGGCTTCTAAGCCTAACTCTCCACTCTTTTTTTCTTTTTTTATTCCAGTTTAAATCCTTATTTTTTAGTCTTGGATTTGGCTTTTAAAACTCAAATTTACTGAAAATTTATTCGGTTTTTACTGTTAATTTAGCTCACTGTTATTAGTTCAGTCACTAACATTTGTTTTATTACAGTTTATTGGGATTGTGAATGCAAAAGTGCTGCCTTCTCCGGGCTTGCTCCGGAACCATATATATCCATGGTGCAGGTGAACGATCTGTTTTACCAGAGAGAGGCCAAGACCAGCTCCCTGATATTCTTTAGAGGAAAAGAAGTCAACCTGGCTGAAGGGTTTAAAAAGTTTCTTCTGGTCTTGAAGTTTAATTCCGTCCCCTGTATCCTTGACCGTAATTTCTACCAGATTCTCTTTTTTTCTTGCTCCTATCTTTATAAATCCGTTTTCATGGGAGAATTTTATGGCATTATCCAGAAGATTGTACATTATCTGGGCAAACCTGGCTTCGTCAGCACAGATAGTATCAAGGTTATTATCTACATCCACTATAATTCTGATATTTTTTCTATCAGCTATGGGAGAGAGAAGATTTTTCATCATTTTAAGTTTGTCTGCAACATCAAACTCTCTATAATCAAGCTCTAATTTTCCGGCTTCAATCTTTGAGAGATCCAAAATATTATTAATTAGATCTAAAAGGTGTTTTCCGCTCTGTGAGATATTCCCAACTGACCGGAGTTGTTTTTCGTTTAATTCCCCATATGCCTGTTCGTAAAGAAGGTCAGAAAAGCCTATTATCGAATTAAGGGGAGTTCGCAGTTCATGGCTCATATTTGCCAGAAATTCACTTTTTGTACGATTTGCAATTTCTGCTAATTTTTTCTCCTGTAAAAGCCGCTCAGCTTCCTTCTTTTTCGTAACGTCCCTGCAGGTTTCCAGGACTCCTATAATTTTTCCATCCTCGTCAGCTACCGGATTTGCCTGAACCAGCCAGGTACTTTCATCCTTTGCAGTAAACTCCCCTGATTTCTTACTGCCATTCAGGAAAATTTGTTCGATTTCGAGAAATCTAAATAAAGAACCGCTGATTCCTGAAATTTCCTTCAGGCAAACCCCAACGGTTTCCTGAAGGCTCATTTGCATATGCTTAAGAGCAGCTTTATTTGCCCAGATAATGTTAAGTTGAGGGCCTATAAAAATAACAAGTTCGTTGAGGGAGTCAAGTAAAACTTTCTTTTCCTTTTCCTGCACTTTCAATTCCTGCTCTGTCAGATATTCCTGCTTTGTCAGGTATATTTCATTTAACATTCCATTAATTTCCCTTGAAAGCCGATAAAGTTCATCGCTATCCTTGAGAGGCAATCTTTTGGAGAAATTCTGTTCAGAACGTACTCCTTTAACGAAATTATCTATTCCAATTAATCTTGACACGAATAGTCTATCAAGTGCAACTTTAACTCCAACTCCTGTCATAAGCCCTGATAATAAAAGGAAAAAATACATGTAATTGAGGATTTTTTCACCGTGCAAATAAAATTTTCTCGGGAAATCGGCCCTCATGATAATTGCAGGCCTGTTTGAGATATCCCTTAACTCAAAATATCCGGCGATTCTATCCTCATCAATAGGCTCTATTACAGGTTTTTCAGGAAATTGAGAGCCATTACTGAATTTTTCCTGAAAATCGGCAGGTATTGGCCTATCGGCCCTGTACATCAAAAGAGAGGAATGAGTGGATTCTTCAAAATAGTCCAGAAGGTCTTTGTCATAATACCGCCCGAAAATTAAAGTACCTCTCACAGGCCCCTTATAGTTCGTTGTGAGTATAGGGTGGCATGTAATGAAGATAGGATCTTTGTTTAACAAAATGAAACCGTTTATACTCTCATTTTCTGTTCTGGTTGTG
This sequence comes from uncultured Methanosarcinales archaeon, assembly GCA_964520335.1. Classification (GTDB taxonomy): domain Archaea; phylum Halobacteriota; class Methanosarcinia; order Methanosarcinales; family Methanosarcinaceae; genus Methanosarcina. The sequence continues at coordinate 2,260 of CAZFNE010000068.1, forward strand.
AGAGTCCCATTTGATGCAAATTCAAGAAGGTCTTTAGGAACCTGTACATCTCTTCCAGTCACACTGTCTATGGATTTCGCATAAACGATCGAACCCGAATTATTTACAAAAATCATGACATCTATTTTAAGGCCTTCGAAAGTCTCGTTCAAAAGGTTAGCATCTATAAACTCCTGATTTCCATCGTCAACGAACATATAAGTGTCATTCCAGCAAGCCCAGTCTCTAGCCAGATAGTCATGATATTTCTGTTCACTAAAAATTGAGTTTTTACCCTTTCTACATTCCCTGACGTATCTTCCTCTTCAAGATCTAAAAAGTTTGAAAGCTGGATAGTGTGGATAAAAGTAAACACGGCAGTAAGAGCCACAAAAATTAAAATGGTCAACATAAGAATCTTTCTGCTGATATCCATATTTCCACCTTTAATCTTGAATAGAGAAAACCTGGAAATAAAATTGCTTTAAACAAAAGGGGAAGAAAATTATTTAAAAGTGCGCAATCATTGTAAATAAATTCAATAATTAGTATTATCTAATCCCAAATTCTGTTTTATTATTATGCGGAAATAAATAAAATGAGATTTAGAATACATTGACAAAAATCAAAATAATATAATTAGATTTACAGCCCCAAAATATAGGTGACGTATAAATTTATCAGTAAATTGTTAGCCATTTAATAGATGGCTCTTTTTTTAATTAGAAAATATTATAAGATATATTATTAATTGCAGATAGGAGAATGAGAATATATAGATATTCTCTATAAAATATATTTTAGTACTTCTGTATGTGTTTATGAATATATTTAATAGTAAAGATGATATTTTGAATAAATGAAAGTATTGACCTGTGATATTTAGTGAGCATGCACTGAAGGAATATGAGATGTAAGAAAAAGGATAATAATTTTTTCAAAATTCGTGAAGTAATAATAAACAAAAATGGACTCTTATTTCTTAAAAAACTCCAGAATAAATGGTTAAAGAGTAAATATTTGTCTGTTTAAGATAAAAATATATCAAAAGCAATATATATTTATAATGTAGAAACAATAACCTTTTTGGCTTGTTACATAGAAAAAAGAAAAATATATATAGAAAGAAGCTTTATGAATAGTTAGTAGCGTGGGACAAAAACCTAACAGACCAGAAAAATATACGAACAAGATCAGAAAACGCGCCAACATCTATTTTAACCCAAATTTCCCATGTTACTTCCTTTAAATTGGATAATAGCTCAAATCTCTTCATTTTATTTTTAAAACTATAGAAGTTTTATCCGGACTTTATTAGAGATTATGTTTACACATATTTTCGCTAAATCATTCAGGGCAAAGTTCCGGTATCTTAACTTATTTTTTCTTTGTCGTTTCAATAAAGAGATTATTTTTTAAAGGGTAAACTCATAGATCGATAGACTTATAGATTTTTTCACTTCCATAGCCTGGTTTTAAAATATTTTATATAATAGACACGGCTCAAACAAAAATAAATAAAACGGATACCTTCTAAAGAAGGGATAAGAATGAAAACTTTAATTTTAGTATGTGGAGAAGGGCTTGGACACACTAGCCGTTGCCTTGCCCTTGGGAAAGAGTTCCAGAATTCCAGGCACGATGTATATTTTGGAGCTTACGGGTACTCAAAAGAGGTGATTGAAGCAGCCGGAAATAAAACGTACGAGATTCCTTCGGAAATAAAGCTTGTTGGAAAGGCCGGAGGCCTGGACTTTACTGGTTCAATAGAAGCAACCCTTAAAAGTGCAGATCTTCTGGGGGGGCCAAAACTTTTCAAACTTATTCGGGATATAAGCCCTGATGTAATTATTTCAGACAGCTATTATCTTGGAACTCTTGCTGCATTCACTTTACGGATTCCAGTATACCTTATCCTGAACCAGTCAAATATGGAAGAATTTTTTAAAAATAGGGGAGTTTCTTTACGAATTCTCGGAGAAATGACTAAAATATTTTATAAAGAGGTTTTTGAAAAAGTAAATAAAATAATCATTCCTGATTATCCTCTTCCCTATACAGTCTGCAAGAAAAACTTAAAGTTTGACTCCAGGCTTCAGGATAGAATAGTTTACAGTGGCCCCCTGGTAGGAGAAAAATATGAGGATGTAAAAGAGATCCCGCTTGAAAAACCGCATATTATTTCCCTTATAGGAGGTTTCGGGTATAGAGAACCGATATCAGAAAAGTTATTGAAACTGCACAGCTTGACCAGACCATTAATTATACCCTTATCTCAGGACCTTCTTTTGACCCTTTGAAATTATCAGAAATTCCTGGAAATGTGCAGATCCTTAAATTTGTAGAAAATACTTTTCCCTATCTTAAAGGTTCAGAAGCTGTAATTGCACCTGGAGGCCATAGCACGATGATGGAAGCTTTAAGTTTTGGAATCCCTATTCTTTCTTTCCCTGACAAAGGGCATACCGAGCAGCAAAATAACGCTGAAGCAATAGAGGAGGAAGGATATGGCAGGATGCTCAGTTACTCTACGCCTCCGGAAGTTATTCTGGAATGCATTCGGGAAGTCCTTGAAGATAAAGAATACAGAACAAGAACCGAAAGGCTACGCAGACTTGCCAGAGAATTGAATGGTCCCTGTGCAGTCAGAAAAATACTGGAAAAAGAAATCAAAGAAAAAGGAAATTAAAGAAAAAGCTGTTTAAGCTTCAGAATTTCTTTTATTCAACTTGCGTGCTGCTAATTCACTTAGAGCTTCAGCCAGCTCTATCTTGAACTTATTCTGAGATAAGATTTTTCAAATAACCCAGCAAGCCTTCATGGTCTTCAAGCACCAGATCTGCATGTTGAACTTTTTCAGGCTCAAGCATACTTGCAACTGCGACACAATAAAACCCTGCTCTCTTAGCGGCAGTAATTCCTAAAGGTGCATTTTCAATTACAATACACTCATTTTTAGTCAGGTCAAGTTTTTCAAGAGCTTTAAGAAAAGGATCAGGATCAGGCTTTCCTCGTTCCAGGTCGCTCCCGGTAATCACGGCATCAAAACAATTCGGAAAAAACTTAGTTACAACTTTTCCTACTGTTTTGGCATTTGACCCTGAAACCATTGCAAGCTTAAAGTGCTGCTTTAATTGCCTGAGACAGTCAGGAATCCCCTTAAATGGTTTTATTTCATCAAATTGAAGTGCTTCACGTTTAATTTCAGGTAATTTTTCATAATGCCAGTTTTCAGGTTCTTTTTCAAACCTGTTAAAAATTGATTTAATTAATCTTTCATCGTTTGAACCTTCTAGCTCGTAAATATCCTCCCTTTTAATAGTAATCCCCACTTCTTTGAAAGCTTTAACCCACGCATCAGCCTGAAAACGCATGGAGTCTACAAGTACCCCATCCACATCGAAAATTATCGCTTTTAACATTAATAGATAGATTACTATAATCGATAATAAATTTTATTAAAATAAGGTTTATTAAAAATTTGTAAAAAGCTTTGAAAAGCCTGTGTTTCTCACAATAAAAGAAGCCTTTATGATCTTATTTAAAAAAGTTATTCAAAAAAGTTATATCTCAATTATTCCGAAATTTGTTATACAGGTAGCCTGCCAGCCAGTATCCTAAAAAGCCAAAAATAAGAGTTCCAGGAACATAGAATGAAAGCCCTGATGTTTCAGAGCTATATAATAAGTTGAAAAAAACAAGATAGGAAATTGAAAAAATTAAAAATCCAGTTATTTGAAATTGTTTTTTTGTAAAACTCAGGATTATCAGGGCTCCTTTTCTTATTTTAATTTAAAGTCAACTTTTCAATTTAAAATTTTAAAATCTACGTATATAATTATTATTTTGGATTTCAGGTGCTCTAGATTAGAGATTTGAATTAGATATTTGCAATTCATTCCTTTTTTACTTTCTTCTTTTCAATTTTATGTTTGATTTCTTGTAAGTAATTTTTTTACTTTGTTTCCTCACTATTACTTGCTGTTCTATTCTCTTTTCCCTTATCTTCTTCCTGCTTAAAGCCAAGAGAGACAGAATTTATGCAATAACGCTTTCCGGTCGGTGCAGGCCCGTCTTCAAAAACATGCCCCAGGTGGCTGCCGCAGCGAGAACATAAAATCTCGATCCTGTGCATGAAGTTGCTGTTATCTTCCTGAAGCTTCACTTTGTCACTGGAAACTACATCATAGAAACTTGGCCAGCCCGTCCCGGATTCAAATTTAGTATTCGAAGAAAAAAGCTCCTGCCCGCAGGCAGCACAGGTATAAGTCCCTTTTTCTTTATTATGGTATAATTTTCCAGTAAAAGGCCTTTCTGTCCCTTTCTGTCTCAAGACATAATATTGCTCAGGAGTCAGGACTTTCTTCCACTCTTCTTCAGACTTCTCTATTTTAGTCTCATTCTTTTGCTCTGTCAGTAATAAACCCCCTATACATACAAATTAGCCATTTCTGAAATATCATTCTTTGCAAATAAATTTTTACGCCAGAAATTTAAAGCTAAAGATTAAGAAATTACTGACTTTGCATTGTTTGTTATTTTCTTAAATCGCCTGCTCCATTTATCTTTTTAAAAAATTCATCAGTCACATAATTTGTTCATCAATGTCTATTAATATCTGGTTTTTGCTTTCTTATTCGTGCCGGAGTGAGTCTATAGGGTCCATTTTTGCAGCTTTTCTTGCAGGATAAACCCCAGATACAAAACCTACAATAACGGCAACAAAAAATCCTGCTGCAATCAGGCTCACAGGAAATACCACAGGCAACTTGAGAAAACTTTCAACTCCATAAGCCCCTGTAATTCCCAGGGCGCTTCCCAGAATGCCTCCAAAAACTCCTAGAAGAATCGCTTCAACCATAAAAAGGAAAAGAATATCAAAACCTGTAAATCCGAGGGATTTAAGCACTCCTATCTCCCGCGTTCTTTCTGTTACACTTACAAGCATAATATTCATTATCCCAATTGAACCTACAAGCAGAGAAATAAGGGCAACTGTTGTAAGGAAAGAGCTTAAGGCTGCTGCCATCATATCTGTTTGTTTTAGAATCTCAGCCTGGTTAATAAGCATATAAGGCCTGGATTCCTTATCTTCAAATTCCCTTTCGGAAATTCCGAAATCCCTGGAAAGGCGTTTATCAACCTCATCAGAAGTATTTCCAATGGTTGCAGCATCATCAGCCATTGCAAAAACCCCTCCATAATCTTTTTCGCCAAGGATTTGATTCATAGTATTTATTGGGATCAAAACGGCTTTATTGTCATCGTATGCCTGGATAAATGTATTTTCCGGATTATGGATTATTCCCTTAACCCTGAAATTCTTTGTAACGGTTTCATTATCCCCAACTTTAAAAGTAATATCTATAGAATTTCGGACAGAAATATTCCTGTCGAATTTCTCATTTGCAATATCATATCCGATGACTGCAACGTATCCATCATTGCCATTAATAAACGTACCTTTCTCAAGCTTGCTGTTTGCTACCTTTTCGTATTCTTCCCCTACTCCGCTAACCATAATATTTTTTGTCTGAGACATATATGTTACTTCGGCAGATTGCGACTTCAGGGGGGAAACTTCTAAAATCCCGGGCGTATTTTCAACTATTTTCATTTCATTGTCATAGAAAATCTTTGGCTGCATTCCTTGAATATAAATAAAATTTGACCCGAGATTCGTGACTTCATTTGTAAAATGCTGATTGAAACTCGCCCCAAGGGACACATTTGCAATTACAGCAGCAACTCCAATTACAATTCCAAGTACAGTAAGAGTGGAACGTAATTTTGCACTTTTAATACTTCCAAGAGCGATCTTTCCTGCGCTAAAAAAGGAGATCATAACTAAGAGCTCCGTTTTGCATCTTTTGAAAGGATAAATTATTTCAGAACTCGTTTCTAAACTTTCTTTAGATTAATAGCTCTAGCATATAAACTCTACGAAGTTAAAGAAGCAATTTTTGAAAAAAACAGTTTTTACGATGTGGAAGAGAACTCTACACAAAAACTCCCTTATTTTAGGAAAAATGCTAAAATTAAATAATATATAGAAAGGATAAATATAAGGGGTTTTAGATATTGGTTTTAGTATATCTTAGTATTAGGCCTGAAACAGAATCTGATTACGAGGCAATAACAGAAGTAAACGAGCTCGCTTTTGGACAGCCTGCAGAAGGAAAACTTGTTGAAAACCTTCGGAAAAATCCCAGGTTTATTACGCGCCTTTCGCTTGTTGCTGAAATCAACGAAAAAGTTGTGGGCCATATCCTCTTTTTTCCAGTAAAAATCGAGTCAGTATTAGGAGATCAAAAAGCCATTATTTCTCTTGCCCCAATGGCCGTACTTCCGGAATTCCAGAAAAAGGGAATCGGGGGAGAACTTATAAAACAGGGGCTAGAATCATGTTATGAACTCGGATATGATTCAGTTATAGTGCTTGGGCACCCGGAATATTACCCCAAATTCGGGTTTAGGCAGGCACATATCTGGAACATTAAAGACCCTTTCAATGCTCCCGCTGAAGCATATATGGCAATAGAATTAAAAAAAGGAGCTCTCGATAACATCAGCGGAGTTGTGGAGTATCCGGATGAATTTTTTGCGCTTCAAGAACTAACCAAAGAATAAAATTAAAAAAAAAAGATTGCAATTTTTCCTAAAAGTGAGTAAAGGTTAAAGAGAGGAACTTATACGTGACCTCTCTCTGGTAAAATGCATGGGGGAAAGGCGAGGGGCTGCGATTAATTTTCCGAGTTCTTTTGCTTTTTCCAGGGTTTGAGGTCTGGAAGAGACATCAAGAACATCGGTTCCAGCTACAATCACGGTTTCAAGGATATCAAATCCCAGGTAGTAAAGAATGCCCGCAGTATATTCGAAGTATGGTTTGAAGGCGTCCTGATCTGAAACCCCCTGGCAGAATACAAGAATTAATTTTTTGTGATCGAGTCTACTCGAAAAATTTGGCTTCAGGAAGGCCGTTAAGCGATCAATAAAGATTTTTGTCTGGCCAGTCATTTGCCACATATAAACAGGAGAACCAAGAACAACAGTATCTGCATTTTCGATTTCCATATAAAGCTGCTGCATGTCATCTTCTATAACACAATGCCCGGATTCCTGGCATTTGTGACATGCATTACACCCTTTGATTTCCATAGAAGCTAAATTATAGATTAATCTGTCTGCTCCATTTTCAGCAGCTCCTTCAAGAATGCCATTTATGATTTTTGCAGTGTTCCCATTGAGATTAGGACTGCCCACCAATCCAAGTATTTTAATAGTCGAACCCCCGTTCAAACCTTCAAATTAATTGCTTTTCTAAAAATAAACAAAAGTATAAACGTTTGATCAGGATAAAAATGTTTCTCTGTTCTAAAAAAATAAATAAGTGTCTCTGGAAAATAATTATATAAAATAGAAAAACTGAAAATCCAAATTAAAAACAGGATGTAAAGAAACAGTAGAAGAAACATGAGTGAAAAAATAATAAGAACAATTCAAAAAAAATCAAACGAGATCGAAATCAGAAATGAAAAGAATATAACAGGATACAAAATAAAATATAACGGAAAATATAAAACAGGCATTTAAAAGTTAAGTATAGAGGATTTCTACAAAGAGAAAAATATAGAAAAAAATAGGAAAATAAGAAAGTAATTCTTTTTCTGAAACTTTTCTTATTTTCTAATTTTTCCATTTATTCTTATTTTCAGGAAGGAAAAAACCCCGAAAATAGAAAGAAGTACTGAAACCGAACTAAATCCTGGAAGTTGAGATCCTTTCTTATCCGATTCAGACTCTGCAGGAAGAGCTGTATAATTTTCATAGTCGTAAACTGAGACTCCTTGGAAAGTGGGATCGCCAGAATAGTAAGCTGTAAGCTCTGCAAAGAGTTCCTGGATTGAAATTTTATCCTCAAAGTCCTCCTTAGTAGAAACCTCTATTATTCCTCTGGAACCTGCTCCCCTTATTTCTCCCATCTGAGGGGCGACAGCATCAACAATACTTGGAACAGAATTAAGGAGATCTGATTCGGATTTTACAATATTTCTGTCATAAGCTCTGACAATATAGAAATCGACCAGAGGGGCAGCTTCTTCAATCAGGGATGCCCCGGAATTGTAGGGGAGATTTGCCGAAAGAGAAACATTTTCTGCCAGATTCTGATTTGCAGTTTCAAAAAGGCTCTTATAATCAGAATTATCTTCAGATCCAGATTTTACAGGAGCCTGTACATAAATATCAATCCCGTCAAACGGTGCCAGAGATTTCTTGTTATAATCAAGGACAGTATTCAAAGTTTCCTGGCAGGCATTGAAGCTTCCTTTCTGGGTACAGTTCAGGTCTTTGAGGACTACTGCATGTACAAAAATCCTATTTTCATGCATCGTTTTAACAAAGCGCTCATACTGCCAGACATCTGTGCCATTCACACTAAGAAAGATAGTATTTATGCCTGAAGAATCGAGCTCATTTATCAGAGCAGACGAGTTATACTGGTACGGAGAAGAGAGTTCGATTCCAGAGATATTGACCGTGTATTCGGGGAAGGAAACATTGGAAGTTGGAGCCTGTTCCCTTTTTGAATCGTTCTCAATTTCCGAAGGAACGTCAGAATCGGCGGGTTCAGGGACAGTTTCGGTATCAGGTGTAACTTCAGGCTTGGAAGCAGGTTCGGGCTCGGAAGTTTTTCCAGATCCTAAAATTTCACTGGAGCCAGCTCCAAAAGTGTTTTTAGAAGAATTTTCTAATCCGGAGCCGGATAGAAATGCTGGGCCGATTGTAACAGTAGGTTCGCTTTCGACGAATTTACGGACAAAAGCATAATTAACAGCCATGTAACCTGTATTTTCAAGAGATGGAGAAGAAGCTGCATAAAGGTAAACATGCATTGAAGAATCTGGAACAAGGTTACCTGCATAATCCATTTTCGTGTCTCGCACTCCATTTTTAAACCAGGCTAACTGGCGTGTATTATTATCACTCTTATACCAGGCGACAGCTGATGTATACCATTGCTCTTCGGGAATTCCGACATCAGTCAGATCAGATGTGCGCTCTTCTTTTTTCCTGTTGGTTGTTTCCCAGCCTACCTGGCTTTCCCCTGCGAGTTCAGTTTCATGCCTGATCTCGTTTTTGCTAACATCAACTTCATCTATAAAGCCCTGGCGAAGAATAGGCCCTTTTTCATCATTACCTGTAGTAACTTTCATTCTTTTAACTACAAATATGGAATCAATATCAAAATTATCCTTACTGTAAATCATAGAAGAATCATATGCATGGACTGCAGGTGCTAAAATATTGCAATTCCCATTCCTGACTTCAACTGCTCCTCCACCTGCTTTCTCAATACTCCAATCAAGCTCGTTAATTGAATTTCCATCAAAACTATCAAAGAAGTCAAATGTGTCTTTCCCATTGCTTCTATCCCTGGCATCGAGATTTCCGCATTTTAAAGTTATTTCGGTATCCTCACGTGCAGAGATAAATGGAATTTTGATCCAGATTACAGCCTGATTGTTTTTAGAATCCCAGGTTTCAATCCAGTAATTAAGGCTTTTATCTCCAGAAAAGAAGCGAATGTCAGAACCATCATTTTTTACTTTTGAGAAATCGAAATTTGAAGAATTCAAAACCACAGGTACCTGATAATCCGTTAGAATCCTACCGGCATTTTCTTTGATGGTAATTTCCTGGGAGTAATTCCATGGGTCTTTTTTTGCAGACGAGACCTGCACGTTATCTGCTGCGGCCATAGCGCAGCCTGTAAAAAGAATAATGAGAAACAAAGAAATAATTCCGCATAAAAGAAATATCTTTTTCATATTCAACAGCCTCTCCTTAGCCATTTTATCAAATACAACAAAGATTAATATAAAGATCTACAGGTAATAGTTATTTACCCAAAAACAATAAACCTTTGCATAAATACTTATCTAAAATAATAGAACAATTAATAATAAGTAGCTTAATAAAAAAGTTCCCAAACATAATTCTAATCAAAATTCGAAATCCTAATAAAGAATCTTTGCAATTAAACACCAATGACACTTTTATCCAGTAATGAATTAAGGAAACTTCTGGAGGTAAGCCCTCCGTTACTTGAGAACGCAGTTGATATAGAAACCCAGATCCAGCCTAACGGGCTTGAACTCACATTAAAAGAAATAAAAACCATAGAAGGGCCTGGAGCTGTAGATTTTGATAATTCTGAAAGAAAACTTTCCGATTCCAAGCCTCTGGAATTTGGAAATAACGGCTGGATACACCTGCCAAAGGGCATTTATAAAGTTATATTTAATGAAATCGTGAATATCCCAATGAACCTGGCCGCAATAGCAAAGCCGCGGTCAACCCTTATTCGCTGCGGAGCTACGCTCGAAACTGCAGTATGGGATGCCGGCTATAGGGGAAGGAGTGAATCCATGCTTGTGGTTTATAATGAAGCAGGTTTCAGTGTGAAAGAAAATGCGAGAATAATGCAGCTTTTGTTCTATACTCTGAATACAGAAGTGAAGGAAGGGTATTCCGGAGTGTATCAAAATGAAAATACAAAATAATCAGCATAAATCGCCAAAATTTCCCAATTTTTACTTATTTTTCTGACTGTACGTTTTTTAATATTTTCATTTATTTATTTATTTATTTATTTATTTATT
>CAZFNE010000069.1:0-2856 GCA_964520335.1 uncultured Methanosarcinales archaeon
TTGTGTGAGGGATACATACAAGATGTTTCTTGTATATAAAGCTTTGTATTATTCCCCTCAGCAAATTCGATCTGCGAGAGGACAATATACTAGACATTTCTAGTATATAAAACTTCTCCTGCAAAGGAGATCAAATGAATGTGAAACAAGGAAATTGAATCATGTAAAGATTCCAAAGGAGTTTTTCCTTCAAATCCTTAAACTTGTTCGTTTTTACCTTTGTATAAAAACAAAGGGGTAAGGCACCATCTGACATCGTTTTTCAGATTTCCGTTTTTCGGTACCCATTAACTTCCGTTTTTCGAACTCTGTTTTTCAAATCCTGTTTTTCTTTCTCAGATATCTTTTGACACCTTGAGAAGCAACCCTAGAAGGGTCTATTAAATATAAATAGTTTTCCCCCCAGAAAATAAGGTAAAATTGAAAATTTAAAAAATATTCAAAGACATGCACGGCATTTATATACTAGTAATCTACATTGATGTAGATGGTTACCATGGATGTAAAAACTCAAAGAAGGGATCGATTTTTATATCGAACCCATGCAGAATAAAACGATTACTGTTTTTGACACAACACTGCGCGACGGAGAACAAACCCCTGGCGTATCTCTAACTTCTACTCAGAAGCTGGAAATCGCACGTCAACTTGACAAACTTGGGGTAGACATAATAGAAGCTGGATTTCCTATCTCTTCAGAAGGGGATAAAGAATCCGTAAAATCGATTTCTAATGCCGGGCTTGATACTCAAGTTTGTGGGCTTGCTCGTGTCTTGAAAAAGGATATCGATGCCTGTTTTGATAGCGACGTTGGCCTAGTGCATACTTTTGTTCCTACTTCGGATGTGCAGCGGATTTATACCATTAAAAAAAGCCGGGAAGAAGTTGTTGAGCTGGCTGTGGATGCTGTGCAGTACATCAAGGATCATGGACTTAAGTGCATGTTTTCTGCAATGGACGCTACCAGGACTGAGCCCGAATACCTGATACAGGTGTTTAAAGCAGTCCAGGAAGCAGGATGTGATATCATTAACGTGCCGGATACTGTCGGAGTTATGGTACCTTCTGCGATGTATAGACAGATAAAAGATATCGCACAGGAAATAACAATCCCAATTGATGTGCATTGCCACAATGATTTCGGACTTGCCGTAGCAAATAGCCTTATGGCAATAGAAGCAGGAGCATCTCAGGTTCAGGTCACGATAAATGGAATAGGAGAAAGAGCAGGAAATGCTGATCTTTCCCAGACAGTCATGAGCCTTAACGCCATGTATAGAGCAAAAACCAATATCAGGACTGAATACCTTGTAGAAACCTCAAAAATGGTTGAAAACTACACAGGAGTAAGGCTTCCTCCAAACACGCCGGTTGTTGGCCAGAATGCGTTCTCTCATGAATCAGGGATCCATAGCCAGGGAGTGCTCGAAAAATCCGATACTTTCGAACCTGGAATTATGACTCCTGAAATGGTCGGACACAGGCGGCGCATCGTCCTCGGGAAACATACTGGGAAACATGCAGTTAAGCAATCCCTTGAGTCTGCGGGAATAATAACCAATGATAAACAGCTTGATGAGGTCATTTCCAGGATTAAGGAAATTGCAAATAAAGGCAAACAGATTACTGATGCTGATCTATATGCTGTTGCATCTGCAGTACTTGGAAAGGCAAGTTCTGAAGAAGAACTAATCAAACTAAAAGAAGTATCTGTGATGACAGGAAATATCCTGACACCTACAGCAGTCGTTAAGGCAAGTATTGAAGGCAGGGAAGTAATTGCTGCAAAAACCGGGGTTGGACCTGTAGATGCTGCCCTGAATGCAGTAAGAGATATCCTTGGGGAAACAAATCATTTTAGACTCCAGGAATTCAGAATTGATGCCATTACAGGCGGAGCAGATGCCCTTGCAGACGTATATATAGGTCTTGAAAACGAAAAAGGAAGAATCGTAACAGCTAGGTCTGCGAATCCGGATATAGTTATGGCCTCTGTAGAAGCCCTTGTAAATGCCATGAACTTGCTTTATAAAAAAGAAGAAAAGCCATACAAAAAGCAAGAAATTGGCGGCGTGGCCGACTAAAACTGAAACTCTGCCTTAAATAGAGAATTGATTACGGTACTACTTTTCCTTTTTAGGATTTGTATTTCATTATGCATAAAAAGTAAAATAAAATGAGATGGAATACAAATCCATGCCTTATCCAATTATTGATTCTCATTGTCATCTTGATTTTTCCAAATTCAATCGTGATAGGGAAGAAACTATTTCTCGAGCCAGGAAAGCAGGAGTTGTTGGAATGGTTAATTCCGGCATTTCCCTTAAAGGCAATCTTGTAAGCCTCGAGCTTGCAGAAAAGCATAAGGATATCCACGCTACCCTGGGCTTAAGTCCAGACATTGGAAGAGACGGCAATTTAAAACAGATAAAAGAAATTCTTGCTCAAATAGAAGAAAACTCAGAAAAAGCTGTGGGGATTGGGGAAACAGGCCTTGACTTTCAGGACTGCAAAACTGATAAAGAACGGCAAAACCAAACAGCTGCTTTCAAAAAAGTAACAGAAATCGCAAAAAATTTCAGTAAACCGCTTGTTGTACATGCCAGGCTGGCGGAGCCTGAAGTCCTTGAGCTTGTAAAAGGTATGGATACAGTAGTTTATCATTGTTACAGCGGCTCCGTTGAAACAATGAAAGAGATTGTAGATGCCGGATATTATATTTCGCTTGCAACACTTGTCAGTTTTTCCAAACATCATCAAGAGCTTGCAGCCGAGGTCCCAATTGAAAACCTGCTTCTGGAAACTGATAGTCCCTTTCTTTCCGCTCGTAAGGGGAGAAATGAACCTGCATTTATA
>CAZFNE010000069.1:2956-12729 GCA_964520335.1 uncultured Methanosarcinales archaeon
ATAAAGTTAATATTAGAAAAATCGGGAATAGGAAGAATTATGGAAGTCCGGTACATTTGCCCAACAGCTTACGATTCTAGCATCTATCTTGTAAATAGCAGAGTCCTGATAGATACAGGGATGAATAGTGATTTAGTTATCAAGCAACTGGAGAAATATATTAAAATTTCAGACCTCGAGCTAATTATCCTGACTCACTGTCATTATGATCACACAGCAGCTGCTGCCGCAATTGCGCAAAAGAGCGGAGCAGAAGTGGGGATCCATAAAGCAGACCTTGAAGGTGTTAATGATGAATATTTCAGTGTATCTGTACTCTTTGGGGAAAGGCCTCCTGCTGTTAAACCGACAATTGTATATGAGGAAGGAGATAAAATTAACATAGGAAATGGAGAACATCTGGAAGTGATCCATACGCCAGGGCACTCACGGGGAAGTATCTGTCTTTACGAACCTGTCTCTAAAAGCCTTTTTTCAGGAGATACCGTATTTCCGGGAGGGGGATTTGGCAGAATGGATTTTGAGGGTTCGGAACCTGATAAGATGCTTGACTCAATTGAAAAACTCACTAAATTAGATGTCAAAACTCTATATTCAGGCCATGGGGCTCCTGATGGTAGAGACGGAAATACCCAGGTTATGGCTTCATACAGGATGCTTAAAATGATGATGGAAGTATAAAAGCGAAGTAAATCGAAGCAGCGACATCTAGAGATATTAAACACATGCCAAGATTCAGAAAATTAAAATATAGATTTAAAAAAATAAAATAAATTAAAATTGGAAGCCTTCTCGCCGCTTATTTGGTAAAAGAAAAACAAGCCTGGAAACAAGTTATGGTAAAAGATAAAAAAGTTTCAAACTCAAAAGAAAATAATAAATCAAACTCAAAGGATGCAGTTACAAAAGAACCTGGGCAAAAACTTAGCGCCCAGAAAAGTTCTATTCAACGGGGCGTTCCAGAAGAGGAAAAGGGAAGAAGGGAAAAGGGAAGAAAGGAAAAGGGCAGAGAAAGGGAAAGAAAACTAAAAAATCCAGTAAAATCAATTTCTTCACGGATATCCATATCAAAATTTCTTCCGATGAGTCTGGAAGAAGTTAAAGCCCGAGGCTGGAAAGAGCTTGATATTATTCTTGTGACCGGGGATGCTTACGTCGATCATTCCAGTTTTGGAACTGCAATCATTGGAAGGGTTCTTGAAGATGAGGGTTTCCGGGTTGGAGTAATAGCTCAACCCAGATGGGATACGCCCGAAGATTTTAAAAAACTTGGAAAACCAAAACTTTTCTTTTCTGTAAGCGCCGGAAATACGGATTCCATGGTCAGTAACCTTACTCCAGGTTTAAAACCTAGAGATAAAGATGTTTATTCCACTGGTGGTAGGCCTGGCTTACGTCCAAACCGTGCAGTTATTATTTATTCAAATCGAATAAAAGAAGCCTTCCCTGAAGTCCCAATCGTGCTTGGAGGGATAGAAGCTTCTCTCAGACGTTTTGCGCATTACGATTACCTTTCCGATAAAGTCAGGCAATCAATTCTGGCTGACGCGCCTGCAGATCTTATAGTCTACGGTATGGGAGAACTTCAGATTGCAGAGCTTGCAAAGAGAATGAGGGCAGGGGAAGCAATTAGAGAAATAAGAGATATTCCTGGTACAGTCTGGAAGATGGAAGTTAAAGCGTGGAGAGAGTTCAGGGAAAAAAAGAATATAATTGATGAAGAACAAATTAATGATAAGCGGAGCCATCCTTTACAAAGGCAAAATAAGGGTCACAAAAAAGAATCTGAATATATAAAGGGGGAAGATAGCAAAGAAAAGAAGGATAAGGAAGAATTCGAGAAAATAGAGCAGTTTTTCAAGAGTTGTATAGAGATTCCTTCTTATTCAGAAGTGTCTCAGGACAAAATAGCCTTTGCAAAGGCCTTTCAACTTTTGTTTATGGAACAGAATGCAGTCACGGGAAAAAGAATTATCCAGCCTCACCCGAAAACTATTATAATACAGAACAAACCTATGAGGCCGCTGACTGAGGCTGAAATGGATCACGTGTACGAACTGCCTTTTACAGGCGAAACCCATCCTTCCTATAAAGATCCTGTTCCTGCTCTTGAAATGGTGAAATTCTCACTCACAACTCACAGAGGCTGCTTCGGAGGCTGCGCATTCTGTGCAATTACCCTGCATCAGGGAAGAATGATTTCAAGCCGAAGCATTGAATCAGTCCTGCGCGAAGCAAAAAAGCTTACTGAAAAGCCGGATTTTAAAGGGATTATAAATGGTGTTGGCGGCCCGAGCGCAAATATGTATGGGATGGAATGCCCAGCATGGGAAAATAAAGGAGCCTGTCTTGATAAATCCTGCCTTTATCCCCAAATCTGTCCTGCCCTTAAAACAAGCCATAAAAAGTTAATCGAACTCATGCATCGCCTGCGTGAACTTCCTGGGGTTAAACAGGTCTTTACAGGTTATGGAGTCCGTTATGACCTTGCTCTTGAAGATGAAACTTATTTGGAGGAACTCTGCGCTCACCACATTAGCGGGCAATTAAGAATTGCACCAGAGCATTTTTCAAAAAGAGTCACAAATACCATGTGTAAGCCTGAAAAGAAGACCTATGAAAATTTTGCCCGGAAATTTGATTCTTTGAATAAAAAATACGGCAAGAAACAGTATATTGTAAATTATCTTATGTCAGGCCATCCTGGCTGTACTCTTGAAGATATGATCGAGATGGCAGAATATGTACGCGACCATGGAGGGTACACGGAGCAGGTGCAGGATTTTACTCCAACCCCTATGACAGTGTCAACATGCATGTATCATACAGGCCTTGACCCGTCTACATGCAAAAAAATCTACGTTGCAAAAGACAAAAAAGAAAAAGCTATGCAAAGAGCTCTTATGCATTACAGAAACCCTGCAAATTATGAATTAGTATATGAGGTCTTAAAAAAGACAGGAAGGCTCGACCTTATAGGGAATGCCCATAAATGTCTAATAAGAAGAAAGGAACAGAAGAAGCAGTGGGCTTAACAACATACATACCGAATTAGCTGTGAAATATAGTCCGTATAAAAGCCCTTCAGTAACTGGCAAGCCTTATTAATTAATATCCCTGACACTCACGCAAAAAGGTTCTGAATTTTCCACTTATCTGCCCGCAGTAAGTATCCAGAGGCCTTTCCTTAATTTCAATTATTAAATTTGCTTCGCCGTCCCAGTTAAAACTGCCAGTTATTCCTTTCCCTTCAAAGGTGCCTGAAGTTCCAGTTGAAACTTCAATCCCATAGTTTTGAAGTTTTTTCTTCATGCAGGAAAAAACTTCGGGATTTACGTTTTTAAGCTTAATTCCCTGACAACCTTCGTTATCTATTTTTCTTTTATCCATATTCATCACGAGGTCTTATCTGGTGAACCATGGCACTCTTTAACAAAATTTCTTATTCTCGATGCTACGATCTCATACGTGACAATAAACGGTTTTTTCTTAATTGTAATAATAAGTTTTGATTGTTCATCCCACTCGAAATCCGCAACAATTCCCTGGCCTGAAAGCTCACCTTTATTTCCCGGCGGTACATGAATGGAACTATCTTCAAGTTTTTTCTTCATGCATTTAAATGCAGCAGGTGAAATGTTATGGAAAGTAATTGTCTGGCTACTCATAATTTTATTCTCCTAGCCCGTTTGAGTTTATTAAAAGTGGAAATTGTATAGAAAAGTCTTTTTCGGAAACAAAAATATGATATTGATAGAAAAATAACTTTTGCTTCTTATCATTGTATATGAAAAATTAAAAAATCTATCTTCAGGGATGAATACTTACTGAAATTGGTATAAGATGGGAGTATTTAAAATAAAAATAAATAAATAAGTAATTAATAATAGCTAGCTTATAAGTCAGTTAATCAGACAAATCTTGATTCACTTTTCCAAAGCCATTGCTACAAGTTCAACAATATCGATAACTTCTATATTCTGACTCACATCTCTGAGATTTCTCACACAAAGGGGACAGGAAGTAACTATATAATCCACGCCTTCAGGAATATCTTCAAGCCTGTTTTTTGCAAGCTCAAGGGAGATTTCAGGATAGCCGATTCTTACTCCGCCTCCGCCTCCACAGCAGCGAGAGTTTTCTTTGATGTTTTTCATTTCTTTAAGCGTGCAGATAGCCTGGATAATTTTTCTTGGAGTTTCATAGACCTTGTTATGCCTTCCCAGATGGCAGGGGTCGTGATAGGTTACTGTAAGATCTAATTTTATCAAATTGAGTTCATCTATGTGTTCTGCAAGGAACTCAGGCAGGCTTATAACATTGAGCTTCTCAGGGTAATTGTTCTTAAGGGTCGTGTAACAACCTGCGCAGCTAGTAATAATAGTGTGAGCCCCTACATTTTTAATCTGCTCAAGATTATGTTTCATTATTTTTTCAGCTTCTTCTTTAAAGCCTGTACGTAGCAGAGGTGAAGAGCAGCACTGCTCATCAGGCAGGAGGGTCACTCCGAATCGCTGTAAAACTTCAAAGGTTTTTTGTGCAAACTCAGGGTAGCGGTAGGAGTCAAAGCAGCCCACAAAGTACACATAATCTGACTTTTCAGGAAGCTGTGAGAATTCCTTTTTGGAAAGCCAGTGTTTACGGTCTTTTGTTTCCCCAAAGGAATTCCCTGACTCCAAAATTGCTGACTTCAATTTTTCCTGGGCATCAGTTGTGATCCCGCATTTTACAAGTTGGGCCCGGGCAGCTTCAACCACTTCGGGCGGGTTTGCGCCTGCAGGACACTTGGAAGCACAGATTCCGCATGTTGTACATGAAGCCAGGCTTGAGAGTACATCGTCGGAAGGAGATCTTCCTTCAAGCAGGCTTTTAATAATAAGCATACGGCCGCGTGTATTGGCAGATTCCCAGCCTACAACATCAAAGACAGGGCAGACAGAACGGCAGGTTCCACACTGTACGCACTTGTATACGGATCTGCGGTCAATTTCAAAAAGCCTGTCTTCTCCCTTTTTCTGATTTTCGTCAGGGATTTTGTTTTTATATGAATTGTCTGGCATTTCTGGCGTTTTTGACATTTTTTTATTTTCAATTTTCGTTTTTTTAATTTGATTATTTTCAATTCCTTTTTTGTTAGTTCCTTTTGACCCAATCCCTTTTATCGCAGCCTCATTTGCCCCAAGCTTATCTATTTTAGTTTCTTTTATTTCTCTGTTTTTCAAAATATTCACAACCCCAATTTCCCCGGATTCAAGATACCTTTGGGGTCAAGCGCTTTTTTAATTGCACGCATTATTTCAAGGGCAGGGCCCAACTGAGTCTCCATATATTCGGCTCTCGCTGCCCCTACCCCATGTTCAGAACTGACAGTGCCTCCCAGCTCTATTGCTGTCTTATGAACTAAATCTGCGGCTTTATTTAAGCGGCCCCACTCGTCTTCATTAAGGACGTCAATAAAAAGGGCAAGATGAAGATTTCCATCCCCTATATGTCCGTACTTCATTGCAGGAAGGGAAAATTGCTCAGAAATCTCCTGAACCCTTTTCAGGAGTTCGGGGATTTTTTTTATGGGAACTCCGACATCTTCTCCAACATAGATACGGGATTTTGTAGGGTCCAGGCGGGAAACTGCAGCTCCTACAAGTTTTCTTGCTGCCCAGATATCTGCCATTTCCTTTTCGCTTTCTGCAAGTTTTATGGATAGAGCCAGGGGAGAACAGACTTCTATTATTTGTTCCGCAGCCTCAAGCGCAGAACTTTCAGTCCCATCTACTTCAAAAAGAAGAACATCCCCTTCTGCAGGAAGTACCAGGTTTGGATCATATCTTTTAAGAACCTGTAAAGAGACCCTATCAAGAATTTCGCAGGCTGAAGGAATGACCCCATTAGAGAAGGTTTTGACAACGGCCTTTCCTGCAATTTCCGCATTTTCAAAAGCTGCAATAACCAGTTTGCGGGTTTTAGGAAAAGGAGCAATTTTCAGGCCTGCTTTCGTCACAATTCCTAGAGTGCCTTCCGAACCTATAATAAGTTGGGTCAAATCATAACCTGCAGCCGATTTTAGCATCTTTGAGCCTGTATGGATAACTGACCCATCTGCAAGAACTACCTCCAGATCCCTGATATAATTCCTTGTAGTCCCGTATTTTACACAGCGCATTCCACTAGCATTATAAGCAATCATCCCTCCAATGGTACACATTGCTGAGCTACCAGGGTTAGGAGGGAAGAAAAACCCATAAGGTTTTAATGCATTATTCAGGTCATCCTGGATTATGCCAGGTTCTACAACTACCTGAATATTATCAATATCAATCTCAAGAATGCGGTCCATACCCGACATATCCAGCACGATTCCCCCTTTAAGAGGGACTGCCCCTCCTGCCAGGCCGGTACCTGCTCCTCTTGCAGTTATGGAGATATTATTTTCGTAAGCTAATTTTACGATACGGCTTACTTCGTCTGTGCTTTTCGGGCGCACAACGTAATCAGGCATGCCTTTGACCTGGGATGCATCAGAAGAATAACAATAAAGTTCCGAAGGCGAGACTGATACCCGGACACCAACTATTTTTCTAAGCTCGTCAGTTATATCCATTCTAGACCTCAAATTAAAACTCAACTTTAAAAAATAGAATTTTGCCTTAGTCAGGACAAAATAATGAGAGATAACTTGCAGCACATAATCAAGATTAATATTATATAAGAATATACCATCTTCCTGAAGGGCAGCTTGGTAAAAAAACATTAGGAAGAGGCACGCCAAGCTAAAGAAAGAGCCCTTAATAAAATTTGAATAAAAAATGAATAAAACTTAATAGGCCTGAAAAGTCTCCTGAAAAAGTGGAAAAAACAGGCCAAACCTTTACATTCTGGTAGAGATAAGAGGACAAATATGACACGATATTTTGAGGTAGAACAAAGAGATGGGGCAGCTAGAATTGGAAAACTTTTGCTTTCTGAGGAGATTAAAACTCCTTATATATTGAATGCTACATTACTGGGGAATTTGGAAAACCCAGGTCCTATTGTTGATGCAGGCAGCCTCTGGAGTGGAAAAAGCAGAGAAGAGTTTGAAACACGAATTAGGCAAATTCAGGAAAAAACAGGGAATGGGACTCTCATAATTTTACCTCATCAGGCCTACCCACCCTCTATTTCAATAGATGTAAAAGAAAAATGCGAATCATTCAACCTCAAATTAGAAACTATAAATAAGGAAAATTTTGAAGGGAATGAAGGTGTCAAAATCGGAGATTTCCCTAAAGGTTCCCTCTTTAGACCTGAAAGCGAAGCTCTTAAAAGTGACATGTATATCATTGAAGGAGCAGGCACTTTTGAAAACAACGCGCGAAAGTTTCTAGAGATCCTAATAAAATTGAAGGAAAAAATTCCCCCGGACACAGCTCTATATGCCCCAAATCTGGCTCTTCCTGAAAACATAGCGATGCTGGTTTATCTCGGGATTGATATTTTTGATTATACTAGGGCTGAGCTTGCAGCCTATTCTGATAGGTATTTAACAACAGCAGGCAGCTTTTATCTTAATTCTTTAATGGAATTCCCCTGTAGATGCAGAACCTGTGTTTCTTCGAGGCCTGAAGAAGTTAGAATGCTTCCTAAACTGGAGAGAATAAATTTCCTTGCGGCTCATAACAGGGATGCTCTTGAAGCAGAGCTTTCTCTTGTACGAGAAAGAATTCGGGCAGGCACATTAAGGGAGTATGTCGAAGGCCAGTGCAGAGTAAGGCCCTGGCTGACAGCTTTACTTCGGCTTGGGGATTTCGAATATTCTTACCTTGAGGAAAAAGTTCCGACTTTCAGACAGAATCAACTCCTTGCAAACACCTCTGAATCCCTATCCCGGATTGAAGTTGCAAGATTTGCAAAGCGCGTACAGGAAAGATATTGTCCTCCGGATCTTGATATCCTATTGCTTCTCCCCTGTTCTGCGAAAAAACCTTACTCTATTTCCCAATCTCATCAGAAATTCACACTTGCCCTTGGAAAATACCGAAAATTCGTTCATGAGGTAATATTGACATCCCCGCTGGGAATTGTCCCTAGGGAACTAGAACTGACTTATCCTGCAGCTCATTATGATACTGCAGTTACAGGGCATTGGGACGAGGAAGAAAAAGCCTGGGTTTCTGGCTGCCTTGAGGCTTACCTTTCAAAGTATAGGTATAAACATATAATTGCACACGTAGAAGGCGCATACAGAGAAATTTGCGAAAGGGTAGCCAGTAAATTAGGGGCTGAAATCGTTTATACTTCCAAAGAAAGCCCGGCATCAATGGAAAGTCTTTCAAATCTGAAAAATGCTGTTGAATCATTCTGCACAGCCGAAGCCTTCAACAAGAAGAGTATGAACGCAGAGGAAGACAAGAAAAATTCTTTGAGGGCAATTGCACGTTATCAGTTTGGAAAGAGTGCGGATTTTTTCTTTTCAGAAGAACCTGAACCGGTTGTAGTTAAAGGGCGCTTCCCCAAATATCAGCTCTTTGCAGGAAAAAAACAGCTTGCTACTCTTGTTCCCCAGTATGGGATACTTGCACTTTCTCTGGAGGGAGTGGAAAGGATGCTAAAGAATGACAAGTATGTGGTAAAAATTGAGAACTTTGTCCCACGTGGTTCTATCCTTGCTCCAGGAGTTATTCAAGCAGATCCGCAAATCAGGCCAAATGATGAAGTAATTGTACTTGGAGATAAAGCCATTTGTGTAGGGCGGGCAGTAATGAGTGGAAATGAGATGGTAGAATCAAGCAGAGGAATGGCAGTGGATGTCCGGCATATTAAGAAACTTTGAGTTTAAAATAGGCAAAAATAACCGGATTTGTATAATGCAGTTATTTGAAATCCGGTTGAGGCTTTTCCTGTGAAATATTCTATTAACTTAGATATTTATTTATTAGTTTTCGGTTTAAGAAATTCGCAACACGTACTGCCATTATTTATATTTAAAAAAATACAATATTTATGATAATAATTTATGGAAAGCATCCAAAAGAATTCTAATATGAAAATTTATCTTAGAGAAATAATAAAATGACAGGAACATATCAGATATGATGGTAAGGCGTTTTGCACCTGAAGACTTCGAAGCGATAATTGAAATTGAAAAAGAAGCCTTTTCAGAGCATAACTCCCTTGTATATATGAGTTTCTATGAAACTGTGGGGGAAGGCTTCCTTGTTGCAGAGGAAGAAGGGAGAGCTCTGGGGTATATAGTAGGCTACCGCTCTGCAGAAAATGAAGGTCATATTTTTTCCATTGGTGTCAAAAAGGAATATAGAGGAAAAGGAATAGGCACAGAACTAATCTACGCAATATGTGATATTTTTGCTGCGAATGGATTAAAGTATGCAAGACTTGAAGTAAGAAATAGCAATGTAGCTGCACAAAAATTATACAGGTCTATAGGATTTGTACCCTGCTGGACCGAAAAAAAATATTATTCTGATGGAGAAGACGGTATGGTGATGAAAATGCAACTCCACCCATACCGACTTTTGATCTCAAAACAAAAATACTTAGAGCCAATATATTCAGACAACGAATTCTGTACTATATTCAAAGGGCCTATCAGTTATTACCCATAAGTTTAATAACCGAATTGAGGGATTCCCTCATCTGGGCAGATGGTTCCTCAAATATAGGATCGTCCCGGGACATAAGAGTTGCAAGCTCGCCTCCTAAAATAAAAATTGCGCGCTTGTGATCTGCCTTGCTCCGGTGAATGTGTACAGGGCTTATGGATAAAGCCTTGTAGT
>CAZFNE010000070.1:0-12699 GCA_964520335.1 uncultured Methanosarcinales archaeon
CTATTCTCGCGGCGCTCAAAGGAGCGCCGCTAACTATAACCTGAATAGTTACAAATTATTTTTCTTATCTAGGTTTTTCTAGGAGGTTCTTAGTAATTAATATAAATAATATAATCAATTACTTTTATAAAGATAGATTAATATAATAGAAATTTATATTCAACTCCTGTACGGAAGTTCTGGGAAGGCATGGGTCTATTAAGTTAAATTTATTATAATTTTTTGTGCTTCCGCTAGTAGAAAGAAACCCGATTTGTTAAACTCCTTATATATAATAAAAGAAGTGGAAAAACATGTTCTGGAGTAAGGACCATATTATAGAAAGGCTGAGTAAAATCCCGCGAACACTTGAAGATGTCTCAATAGAAATCTTCGAAGGACTACCTTCAACACACGATTTCTTACATAGGGTTATTCTTTCGAAAGAACAGATCGATTGTTTGTATACTTGCAGAATCTTACAGAAAAATATGACTTTAGAAGAAGATCTTATGTATCCCTACATAGATGGGACACTTTCACACCAATTCACCATCCATCCGACCCAGCATCGGTTTATACTTCCTTACGAAATCAATGGAAGGGGAATCCAAAAGGAATACAGACTTTTTAGGCCGGATGAAATGAAGAGGTATTTTCCATTCGTCTATTCCAGGCTTACTGAAATGAAGAATAAATTAAGGGCTGAAAACGAAGAACCTGCTTCTCCTGATTGCTACCGGCTTGAAAAAGAAAATTTCCTTCGTTACATGAATACGCCTAAAATTATTGTCACTAACCATTATAGCTTACAAGCTGTCTATGACCCTGCTGGAAACCATATATTTACTACAGATGAAATAGGAATTGTCCTTGGGGATCCTTCTCTTTATCACTATCTTACTGCAGTACTTAATTCTTCAGTCTCCCGAGTTTTCCCTGAAATCTGGAACCGGGAAAAAATACGCGGCGACGGGAAATTGTATGCAAAAATAATCGAAAGATTTCCGGTTGCGTTTCCTGAGGACGAAAGGATTGAAACCTTGATAAGTACAATATGCCGCTATCAAATATATCTGAACAGGCAGAAAAGTACGGTAAATGTTCACACGCTTCAGAATTATGATAAATTGATTGACTTTTTCAAAAGAATTTCCGATCTTTTGATCCTGGATACCTATCTTACAAATGACCTTGACCCGAAATTACTGGAAATCCTTGCACAAAATATTACTTCCCCGGAAGAAGAATTTGAGTATAGCAATGATATGAGCCTATTGATTGCACTCGAAACAATAAAAAGGAATATTCTTGATTCTTCAGACTTCCGGAAATGCAAGTTCAGTAACGAATTTACAAATATCCTTGCAACAATTAAAAATGATTGTTTCTGGTGAGAAGGAAAAAGCTCTAAGTAGATTTTAAAAAACTTGGGCCTGAACTTCCAGAACTCTGGAATTTTTAGGTTTTTCTTAGGCTTTATTTCAGCTATTCCCATTTTATAATTTTTTTGTTTAATTCAATTTGATTTGATTTGATTTGATTTAATTTAATTTAAATTAAGTTAAGTTAAGTTAAGTTAAGTTAAGTTAAGTTAAGTTAATATGACTCAATCTAATATTTTGATTTGAAGAGGTTAAATTTTATTCTTTTTTCAAATTAATTATTCCTGATATTCATTAAATATAGGAGTCCTGGAATTCTAGCCCTGCTAAGATTATCATACAACTGTTTCGATTTTCAGTATAATTTTTTTCCTGTACTTATTTATATAATTAAAATAAGCGTGATTCCTCCTATCAAAACAAATATATTTGAGAAAAAATAAAATAATAGCTTCAGATGGAGAAAAACATGGACAATAAATGTACATTGTTCAAAGAGATTCCGCTTGAGAACTATTTTGTTGAAAACGAGCCTTACTATATTCCTGTGGGAAATGAAGTTGAAATTTTTATGGCAGCCTATAAAAACTTGCTGCCTGTAATTCTAAAAGGGCCTACAGGGTGCGGAAAAACCCGCTTTATGGAGTATATGGCCTATCGGTTAAAGCGCCCTTTAATAACTGTCGCATGCCACGAGGACCTGACTGCAACTGACCTTGTAGGAAGGTTTTTGATAAAAGGGGAATCTGTAGAATGGAACGACGGCCCTCTTGCGAAAGCCGTAAAAAGCGGAGCAGTCTGCTACCTTGATGAAGTGGTAGAAGCAAGGAAAGATACTATTGTAGTTATCCACCCGCTTACCGATGACAGGCGCATAATTCCAATTGATAAATTAGGGGTAATAATGAAAGCCCCTCCGGAATTTATGCTCGCGGTTTCCTACAACCCCGGATACCAGAGTGTTGTAAAAGACCTCAAACAGAGCACTCGCCAGAGATTCATTTCCATTGATTTTGATTATCCGCCTGCAGAACTTGAAATGCAAATAGTAGCACATGAAAGTGGAGTAAGCCAGGAAATGGCAAAATACCTTGTAGAAATAGGCTCTCGAATAAGGAATTTCAAGCATCACGGACTTGAAGAAGGGGTCAGTACTCGCTTACTAATTTATGCAGGCAAACTAATCCACGAAGGCATAGAGCCTAAGGAAGCCTGCCAGATTGCAATGGTGCGTCCAATCACAGATAATCCCGATTTGCAGCTCAGTCTTGAAGAGATAATTTCTGCAATTATGGAGTGATTCCGAATTTGGCTACAGATTTTGAGAAAAACGGACAAGTTTCCCAGGATAGATTAACCCAACATAGATTAGCTCAGGATAAAGAAACGAGCAGAAAAGACAGGCTCCTGGGAAAAACTGTGAAAGAAAAAGTAGACAAAAAAGAACTTTTTACATTAATAAAATCCGCTCTCCCCAGGCTGGATGAATCCGAGATCTCAGAAACTGAAAAAATGATATCAGGATTTAGCCTCGAAGAAATTAAACTAATATTTCAGCCCGGGACATATATAACCAATCAGGGCCGAAGGATTCAAACAGCTTATATAAGGACTGCCCCTGAAGTTTATAAAGCTCTTTCTGAGGAAAAACAGGAAGATTTTTGCAGATGGATTTCTCTGGCACGGAAAGTTTCAGGCCTGAGCTTTTCCTGCCTGGAAGGGTTTTTGAATTCCTCTGTCCAGATAATAACAAGAAAAGGACTGCCTGTTCTGGAAAACTGGACTGAACATGGGATCTCCCTGACCAGAAAAAGCAATACATTTGCAATAGCGTATTTTAACCACACAGCTGGACTTATTACTTCGCAGGTTATTTCTATTAATTTTAATCCCGAATCCCTTAGTTATTCTCTCAATACCTGTCAGGAGCGGGATTCTTCCGATCTTTATACCAGTTCTTACGAATTCATACCTGCCAGAACCAGGCCTGAAATAGGTTCCGGTGTTTCCGTTGACCCCCCTTTCTGCTCAACTCAGCCTTACGAGCCTTATCCTTTATGTCCTTTAATCAGTTCCCACCTCCTGATTTTGAAAAATTTAAAGAGCTTGTATCTATCGGAGAGAATCTTGCCGGTTCAAACCAGAAGCTTGCAGAAGCGTATTTTTAGCAGGTTCCGTACATACGAGCTTTACTGTCTTCAGATGAAAACTTCAGGCTGTTTTGCACTATAATGGAAAGTTTGGTTAGTAAGGATTGGAAAACAGCTCTTGAGCTTTTAAACCACGCTAAAGAAACCTTATCAGGAATCCCGTCTCAGAAGCAAAAAACCTTCTTGCTCTTATTAAACGAATTCCTTGAACATGAAAACCAGTTTATACTAACATTTTTCGTTAATGCTCCGGTGGCAAGGGCAAAGCTTGAGGATAGGGAGTTTGGGACCTGGATCTCGATAACCAGAAAGATTTCAAAAATCTCTAAAGATGCGGGGCTTATTTTTTTAAAGAAAAGCCCTCCACTCCTTTTGCTGCTTCAAATAAGCGAACTTGAAAAATGGGGAGAAAAAGCGATAACTAAGCTTTCTTCTGTAGATTCTGGAAAAAAAGCCTTTGAGAAATTTCTTGACAGCAGTTTCACAGGGCTTGAAAAGCATTTTAAATTCCTCAGTGCTGAGGAGAGAGCATACTTTCTCGATAAAGGAATCGAACTTGCAAAAATAGAGCCTGGCTGCCTTGAAAATTATTTTGAGTATTCGCCTGCGGCTCTCAGATTATTTTCCGATAAGCAGTTTGTGAAATGGGTAGAAATAGGAATTAAAATTCTAAAAGAAAATTCAAATTTCGGTTCAGCATATTTTAAAACCTCAATTCTTTCTTTCAAAAAGATTCCTCCGTCATTTCAGAATGAAACCTTTGAAATAGCAAATTCCCTGCTGGAAAAAGACTGGCTGCTTGCAGGGAAATTTTTTGAAAACCTGCCTGAAGTGATCGAAAAAATTGGTGAGAATGGGCTCAGAAAATGGGCGGATACAGGAATAAAAGTACATACTGCAGACAGGAAACTTGCTGCTGACTTTTTTACTTACTCTCCAGAAGTTCTTAAAGAACTGGATGTTTCTGACCTTGAAGAATGGGCTCTTAATGGGCTTAGGATTTTTAAAGCCAATACTTTTTTAGGCAGGCCTTATTTTTCTTTAAAATCCAAAAGCTCCAGGGATTTTATAGAAGAACTAGCAGGCGGGGCAGTACTTAGTAAAGTCGAAAAGATTCTCAAATATTATGCAATAGGCCTCTCAGGCACAAATTTCAAGATTCGCTCAAAAAAGGAACTTCCAGGTTTTGGGGAAATTAAGGGAATTGAAGAAATGAAGGAGACGAATAGAAGAAAAGGAGTAGAAACAATAAAGGGTATAGATGGAATAGAAGGAATAAACCCTGTCGTTTCAGGCAGGACTATTTACCTGGAACCGAAAATCAAGAAATATTCAGATTTCAAGGAAAATTTCAAAATCTATAAATTAAGTGTTATGCACGAAGTGGGCCACTTCCAGTTCAGTGCTCCTGACAGCGATAGAATTAGCATTTCGAAGGAAATAGCTACGTTTCCAAACAAAATTTTAGCAGCAAATATATTTGGAATCCTGGAAGACGCAAGGGTCGAATACCTGATAATGGAAAACTATAGGGGTGTCCGTTCAGATCTTGAAAAAATAAGATCCCAAATGCTTCTTGAAAGAAAAACTCCTGACAGAGAACTCGAAAAACTGATGGAAGCTCTCCTGTGGCTTTCAACTCTACAACAACCTGTCCTTGAGTCTCATTTAAAGGAAAAATACCTGATTCACTACCCGATTCTCGAAAAAATTCCCGGGATTTTGCAGGAATTTATTTTCAGGCCGGATTCTTCCACTTTTAATGTGCTCCAGGCGACACTTTCTATTTATGACCTTTTTGAAGACGCTTTAGGCCCTCTGGAAAACTGGAATTATTCAATGCTGCAAAATCTTGAATATCGCGGGCTTGATCTTGCTTCCTTCAATTCAACAGCTTCAACAGGGCAGATTTCCCATGAAGATATTATAAAGAGATTTATTCCTGAAAAGGAAGATAAAACTGAGGAAACTAAGAATTTACCCTATAAAAAGGAGGAGGATCAGGAAGAAAAAATCGAAATCAAATCCCTTTCCCTGAGCAAAAACTGGAAACTGCTTGGGACGTACAGGTACGATGAATGGGACTATGCAATGGAAGATTACAAAGCAGAATGGTGCACCTTAAATGAGCTTGAGCCTTCTGGAGAAGTTTCCGATTATTACAGGGATGCAAAAAACCGCTACAGAAACGAGATCTTGCTAATAAAAACATCTTTACCAGAATGAAGCCTGAGACTTTCCAGAAGTTAAAAGAGCAAACCGATGGCACGGAAATCGATATTGATGCCTATTCGGAAGCCCTGATCGAAAAAAGGTGCGGGCTCAATCCTGATGAAAAATTCTATATACGGGTGAATAAACATAAAAGGGATGTTGCTACCCTTTTTCTCATTGATGTAAGTGCTTCTACAAAAAAGAGGCTTGGAAAACGAAGGATGCTGGATGTTGAAAAAGATGCCCTTGTAATAATGATTGAAGCCCTTGAAAGCATAGGAGACAAATACGCAATTTATGCCTTTTCAGGCCATACAAAAGAAAACGTGGAATATTACGCTATCAAAGAATTCGATGAAGCAATGTCATCAGACGTGGAGCAAAGAATTTCCCTGCTTGAACCTGCTGCCAATACAAGGCTTGGGCCGGCAGTTCGGCATTCAATTAAAAAGCTGGAACAGGTTGTAACCGAGACAAAGATTTTACTGCTGCTTTCTGACGGGGAACCTTATGACACCTGCTACGGGGAAGGGGCATACCAGGGAAAACTGGCCGAAGAAGACACTAAAATAGCAATTCAGGAAGGCAATGCAAAAGGGATTCATTCTTTCTGCATAACGGTTGATACCTCCCCAGGAAACTATCTGGACACAATTTTCTCTGATTCAGGGTATACTATAATAGATAATGCGCAGATGCTTCCTGAAAGGCTGCCTTTACTTTATAAAAGGATAACCACTTAAACGAGAATTGAGAAAACAAAAAAACAGAAAATAAAAGAAAAATAACAGGAGACGAATAAGTGAAAAGATAAAAAGAATGTAAAATGAAATTTCAGTAATTAAATATAGAATAAAAATTTTTTTCTTAAATTTTAAATCGATTTGAAAATTTAATTAGAGTTTAATTGTTTAAAGTTGAATTATAGTTTAACTGCGAATAAATAACAAAATACTAAAGAGAAATATCCCCTTAGTTTTAATATTTTCCAGTTATTTTCGCAATTCCCCTGTGTATTCCATGCATACTTAACCCGCTTCCCAGATACAGCATTGGGCAGTGCTCGATAGTACATTCAAGGCCTTCTTTCTTACAGGCATCCAGGGCTTTTTTGGTTTCGGTTTTCCAGTGCAGCCAGATTTTAGTTACTCCTTTTTCATGCAGAGCAGGAATAAGGTCTCCAGGCTCCGTTTTTGTAACTCCAAGCACAGCCCTATCAGGCTCCGTAGGAAGTTCAGAAATCTCTTTCAAAGTCCCTGATTCCGGATTTTCGGAAAGATCAATAACGTAAACGGTTTTGCCTCTGTTTTTAAGTTCAGAGATAGCCCATTTCATAGCAGGTTTTGTATGATCTGTAACGACTACGAAGGATTTTGCATTCCAGAAGTTTTCTCTTTCTTTTATAGATTCCATCTTTATTCTCCGTTTTTAATTAGAATTAAAATATCATCTGATTTTATAAATACTTTATAATAAGATAGAAATTAATAAGGCAAAAATCTATTTTTTAAAAAATCGGAACATTAGGAAAGCTATAAACTGAAATTTTAAGGAATCAGGAATCAGTCAGACAACTTTGTGGATTGTAGTTTATTTTAACCAGATTTATAACCAGATTTTGAAGAATAGACTTCATTCCTTGTTTTCAGGTGCTCCGACTAAGAAGGCATTAAAACTGAAAAATTAAGAATTAAATATCCGGTATAACTTCTTGTGAAGATGTGGTTATTGCAGATACTCCTTCAACAATTTTACTCCCCGTACAAATACCTCTATTATACTCCTGATTGTTGAGTAAATTCAGTTAATCCGGTCTGATTAGCTTTTACCCGGCAGTTAATCTTCTTATCAGATTAACTCCAGATATATTAAGAAAAAAATAGTGAAAAGTAGTAGATTTAGCTTAAGTTAGCTTAAGTTAGCTTAAATTAGTTTTATTATGCATCACAAAAGCTTTTAGCCGTCATTTCCTATTGCATTGACAGGACAGCTTTCAAGTGCCTCTTCACAGGCTGCTTTTTCTTCATCATTTTCAGGCTGCTTATAGACGTAAGCATTGGAATCATCATCATTCATTTTAAAGTTTTCAGGTGAAGTATCCACACATACATTGCATGCGATACAACTGTAGTCACAATAGTAAGGTCCTGGAACGTTTTCTGAAACTTTGTCTGCGCTATCGGCGATACTTAATTCCCCCATGACGTTTATTATACAATAAGAGTAATTAAAAGGATTTTATATAAAATTTAGCATTCAAAATAGAGGAAAAACCTATAAATTCACGAATAAAAATAAATTTGCTATTTAAAATATTATCTGGTTAATTTATCAACTGTAAAAGTTCGATTAAAATTTTTTAATTCTTTATTTTATCAATTATATATTTATAATTTATAGAAGTTTTGTTTATAGAAGTTGTTTACTTTGCATCATGTTAGTTTAAATTCAATAGCCTCCTTACCTGCATAAAAACTTCCTATTTTTTTGTAAAGCTTGAGTTTTATCACACTAACTTTCCTTTATTCATCAAAATTATTCCAAATAATTCATACGATAAACGTCGCTGTCAAAGCCCTTAAATAAGATGCGTGTCATTGATAATTTGAAAGAATTATTGAAGGTCATACGAGTTAATTGGGGAAATTAGATAACGCTTGCCTTAGATTAGAAGTAAATAATATCAAGATGTTAAAATTAAAGATTATAGCTCGAAAGAAATCCCCATTTTAGTAGCACTAAGTTATTGCTAGTTAATCTGAGTATCATAAAATTTTGCATAGTAATAATCTAATGGCAAAAGGAAGATAATTTCGTAACAATGTTTGGTATAATTAAATTAATAGTGAGCTTGAATAATCTTGGTAGAAAAATTCAATGCTTTACGTGAGAAGAAGTAAAAACAATTAAAAATGTTAGAAAAGTGTGATTGATTGAGAGTTCTTTAATATGACCCTTGAACTCTCAATCAGATGAAACCCCCTTTGTAGGATATTCCCCATATCCTAAGTAGCTGCAAGAGAAACATGGAGCTGTTCGCAAATTTGGTGATTAAATATTGGTGATTGATTGAGAGCTCTTTATTGTGATCCCTGAGCTCTCAATCAGATGAAACCCCTGTAAAATTCCCCCATATTCCCTGCACAAGAGTGCACTATCGCGCTTCTCTTACAACTACATTTCTTTAATGCTGAAATTATATATATAATAAATTCCCATAAATATTCAATGTCTTTTCATTTTTGCAGCATAACAAACTTTTAAATGGGGAAATATTTTATTTTTACATGAAAAAATTTGATGACTAATTAAAATTTAGCCATTGTTTATTTTTTAATCAGCTTAAAATTTAAGAGCTCAGTGTGAAGAAGACTATGAATTAAAATTAGAAAATAACATCTAAAAAGATTATTAAAATAACTGTAATAAAAAAATAACTGAATTATAAAAAATAAAGAACAACCAAAAAAAGAAAAGCCCATCCAGGCTAATTAAAGCTGCATAAAACTGCTATGATGGACTTAGCTTAATCTGTTATTAAGCCAGACTCTCTTCATTATCGGTCGTACTCTCTTTTTTAAGCAATTCTACAGCTAGCTCCCTGAGCTTATATTTCTGGATTTTGCCGCTTGCAGTAAGAGGATATTCGTCTACAATAAAGATATGTTTAGGGACTTTATAGCGAGCAATCTTGGTTACGGCGTAATCTCTGATATCGGCTTCAGTAAGATCTGCCCCTTTTTCCAAAATTACAAACGCTCCTACTATTTCCCCGTATTTCTTGTCAGGAATGCCAACAACCTGGGCATCTTTTATTCCCGGCATAGCATGCAGGAATTCTTCGATCTCGCGTGGATAAACATTTTCGCCCCCACGGATGATCATATCCTTAATTCGGCCTGTAATCCTGTAATACCCAAGCTCGTCACAGGTTCCAAGATCCCCGCTATGCAGCCAGCCGGTTTCATCTATTGTCTTTTTTGTTTCGTCGGGCATTTTGTAATACCCTTTCATCACATTGTACCCGCGACAGCAAAGCTCCCCAACGTTGTTTGGAGGCACAGGTTCATTCGTAGCCGGGTCAACTACCCTGACTTCAACGCCTGGGAAGGATTTTCCTACGGTTTCAACCCTCAATTCCAGAGGATCGTCTACGGTTGTCTGGGTCATGCCAGGAGAAGCTTCCGTAAGCCCGTATACACTTGTAATCTGGTAGCAGTGCATATCTTTTACGACTTTTTTCATGGCTTCAACAGGGCAGGTGGAACCAGCCATGATTCCTGTCCTAAGGGAAGAGAGGTCAAACATGTCAAACATCGGGTGCGTGTACTCGGCAATAAACATTGTAGGCACGCCGTAAAGAGCAGTACATTTTTCTTTCTGGACCGCAGCAAGCACGAGCAGAGGGTCAAAGATTTCAAGCATGACAAGGGTTGCCCTGTGCGTTAAAACTGCCATGACCCCGAGAACGATCCCAAAGCAGTGGAAAAGCGGCACAGGCAGGCAAAGCCTGTCTTCGTGGGTGAATTTCTGACGGTCGCCTATGGAAAGCCCGTTATTCAGGATATTTTTGCTTGTAAGCATAACTCCTTTTGGAAAACCGGTTGTCCCTGAAGTGTACTGCATGTTAACAACGTCGTCCCCATTTGCACCTGCCAGGATCTCCTTGAGCCCATCATCAGGATAATGGCTGCCAAGCAGCATAAGTTCAGCAGTATTATACATTCCCCTGTGTTTTTCCTGGCCTACATAAATTACGCTCTTTAGACAGGGGAATTTCTTACTTTTTAAGCGCCCTCTTTCAGAAGTCTTAAGTTCGGGGACAAGTTCATTGATAATCTCAAGATAATCAACATCCCTGAAACTATCAATAAGAGCCAGGGCTTTCATATCGGATTGTTTGACCACGTATTCAACTTCATGGCTTTTATACGCAGTGTTCACAGTAACAAGTACGGCCCCGATTTTTGCAGTCGCAAACATAAAGGTGAGCCAGTCAGGCACGTTTTTTGCCCAGATTCCTACATGGTCGCCTTTTGTTATGCCTATTGCAAGCAACCCTTTTGCAAGGTTATTTACCCTTTCATTGAACTGCCCGTATGTAAATCGCAGGTTCCTGTCCGGATATACGATAAATTCGTGGGAAGGATCTACTGCCACCTGTTTTTCAAAATACTGACCCAGGGAGTCTTCTATAAGCTGCATAGTTTCAACCTCAGTTGCATGGTTCATGATACTCAGATTAATTACATCTGGAAAGCCTTCTTTTAAATAGATTTGATAACTTCTAAGCTAAAGTCTTAAATCTCAGTTTGCAGGCCTTTTATTAATTGCATCTAGACAGAGCAGGGAGAATCTTCATTAATTTCAGCATCATTAGAATTTATTGAAGGAAGCATATGCACTTTTAACATTTCTCGAACAGACTCAGGAAGCGGCATAGCTTTCTGCAGTTTGAAATCGTAATAAACAAGCACTGCTTGGCCTTTAACCTTAAGTTCTCCTTCCTGCCAGGCCTCATGCCCTACAGTAAAGGAGCTGTTGCCTATTTTTGCAATAAAGGTCCTGATTTCCACATCAAACCTAAAATACATCTGGCGCAGGAAATCAAATTCTGTCCTTACCAGAATCAGGTGCCATACGTCAGGGCTGAGGTCAAGCTCCGGGGAAAAAAGCTTGAATATAGAGGTTCTTCCTATTTCGAACCAGATCGGAAGCACTGTGTTATTAACATGCCCGAGCCCGTCTATGTCCCCAAACCGCGGACTAACAATTGTACTGAACATTTTGGATTCCCTAAACTCTTAAAACTTTATGATTTTTAATTTAATTTTAATTCTGGCTTTAATTCAAATTTTGGATCTCTGGATTCTTTTGAGCATAACTGTCACAATTACTACAATTTATTTTCCAGAGCAGTTAAATTTGTAATTATTAATTTCATTACCTGCAATTTATAAAGGAGCATAAACTACTGCCAGAATTCTTGCATCCTTTTCGCCTGCGACATGAACATCATGCGGGACAATCGAATCATAATAAATGCTGTCTCCAGCGTTTAATTTCAAAATTTCTTTCCCGTAGAATATCTCAATTTCGCCTGACATCACATAAATGAACTCTTCTCCTTCGTGGGAAGAGAGCTTGTGGCTTTCCTCGGGAGAAGGATGAATATCAATTATAAAAGGTTCCATATGCCGGTCAGCCTTTTCAGAAGCAAGCGCATAGAATTCAAGCGCACTTCTTTTAGGCCTTTCGGTCTTCCCTGAAAATCGAATTACATTTTCAGACAGCCCTGCTCTAACAATTACAGGTCCGCTCTGGGGCATATCATCTAGAAAAGTACCTAGGCGAACGCCTAAAGCTCGAGCAATCTTTAAAAGGGGGGTTAAGGATGGAACCAGGGCTCCGTTTTCTAACTGTTGAATTAACTCTACGCTGCTTTGACTGGCCTCGGCCAGTTCTTCAACGGTCATGTCCTGGGCTTCTCTAAGCTGGCGTATCTTACTGCCTACACGGTTCTCTTCAGACATTGTTAGATTCCTCATAAGTATTTTAGATAGCGGACCCGGAAAGAAATGTTAACCTGGGTCCTTGAAATTTCCTTTACAGGTCTATCTCTTTTGCACCTATCTATTATAAAAAATATACGTTAAGGTTTATTTTTTAGCAGTATATAAAAATTCCAGATGAGCAAAAAAGATATTAGGAAACAGTGTAAGGTGTCATGGTTGAAAGAAAGAAATCGAATTAAAAAGAAACTAAAAATCCATAAAAGATAGAAAGCTTGATACTGCTGAAGAGACAAAAAAGAAATCAAAAAAAGAGATTAGTAAAGGTGAAAAATTAAAAAGACGAAAACCTCAAATCAAAAACATCAAATCAAAAAAAGAATTTTGGAATTACCATTATGAGGCTTACTTAAATTCGAAATTACATTTTACCCCTTTAGGGTCAAAACAAAGGTTACA
>CAZFNE010000071.1:0-12601 GCA_964520335.1 uncultured Methanosarcinales archaeon
TAAATGCAAATTTAATTTAATTCAATAGCTTTAAGGCCTTTTTATTTGCTCAGAATTAGAATTCAAGGGAAATTTTCCCGCGATTAGAATTGTTTTTATAAATGTCTATATTCAGAGAATCATAAATTTTGTAAATTTCAGGGCTTTCCTGAAAAGTCCTTGTATTAAAGGACGAAGTAGAATTAGACCCCTGTTCATTCTGGCTTAAAGCTTCTGAAAATGTAGTTGCTATGAAATAAAAATTGTTATTGTTCTCAGAAAATGTTGCCAAAGTTGAAGGTCGTTCAGGCCATGGACTTTGAATAGCCTTCTTCTGAGTAGAAATTTCAGCAGATGTTTGCAATTCGTCAGAACCAGCTAGCTTTTCTGTGTCAAAACTGCTTATATCAACGTTCTTTTCTGAAAACCGTACGTAAGAAGAACTCTCTTTTGCCCCTGATAACCATTGAAGCCCTTGCATTTCATTTTGAGAAACTGCCTCGGAAATCCCACCAGAATACGGAGAGCTAAAGCAGGTAAAGAAACCAATGCTCCAGAGAAGGCAAAGGACGAGAACTGCTGCTCCGAGCCCTAGTGTATATCCTTTCCGGAGAAAGATAACATAAAGAGAGTAGCCTAAGAGAGGAATCTGGGCAAAAATAATGAAGCTAAGGTTTGCAAACCTATCTGGAGGATAAGGAATGAAAGGATTTAGAAGGAAACCTATTTCCAGAAAAAAGGTGGCGATATAAAGAACTAAAAAGCGCGGATACCTGCGCACAAAATGGTGGCAAAACCTTTTCCTGTTCTGCCATACTATTACGGAATTAATTACGATAAAAACTAGAGGAATGTAATATTTCCCATAAGCCAAATTGAAGAGATGTAAAAATTCAAAAAGCCCCTGGCCTGTTTTCGGGATTACTGAGAAGCCTGAATTTAATAAAAAGTTTATCCTTAATGATAGAGTCGAAATAAAAAATTCAGGAACCCGAGAGGCATATTTTGCAAAGAGCAGGAAACCTGCTGAAGTTATTGACAGGAAAATAAATACAGGAACTTTTTTTCTCAAATTATTAGTCTGGCTCTTAGGAAGGAAATCGATTTTCAACATTCCTCGAAGCAAGCCGGGTTTCAGAATTACGCCTGAGACAATAAGTAAGAGGGAAAAAGAAAGCAAATAGGTAAAGATAAATGGGTGAGCCAGGGGAAGGAGTGGCAGCATAATTATTAGAGCTACGGCCATTGTCTTATTTTTGGCTGAGAATACATTCCTTAAAATGTAAAGGTAAAGGGGTACCAGACAGAAGGAGAGGTAATAAGGAGAAATCGAAGCCTGAAAATACCCGAAATAAGGAATTACGGAAACAAGGAATGAAACTATGACAAGCTTCTCTCTACTCATAAAAATCCGATAAAACAGATACATTCCAGTTATAAATAGAATTGAAAAAAGCACTGGTAAAAGGTATGAAATTGTCCCTATTTCTAATCCGGAAACGAGACTGAGAGTTGAGACTAGCAAAGGCCCTGTTGGAGAGAGGTAAGAAAATCCGGATAATTCACTTCCTTGAATTAATCCCATATATAAAAACGTTTGAGTTCTATCAACAGCAGCATAGCTAAGCATATAAGGAATAATTATTACTGTAGAATGGACTAAGAATAATATTAGAACAGAACTTATTTTTCTATAACTAAGCAGGAGCATGCAGGCTGCAAAATAACAAAAAAGCAGAGATAAATAAAGATAAAAAGGGAGTTGCTCATAAATATTGGCGATATATCCTTCAGACTGGACCTTCCTAAGAATGAAGAGACTATAGATTAATGCCAATAAAGAAATTGAGGCTATGAAGTTTAAGATGTTATTTGTGATTCTAGACAACTTGTCTCCCATCCTTTTTGAAGATTACAGAATCCAGTTCCTATACTGCTGGAAAGGCCGCCCTGAAAAATATTGATACCCAAAAAGATTTTAATATTCACAGATGGTCAGCATGTACAAAAACTTTTGTTCATACAATTGGACATATAATTTTTTATTTCTCCTATTGTATTTTTCTTTATATTCAATCACACAACAAATAATTAATATTTGTGCCAGAGTATAGGATTTACCTGCCTCAAATTAATTGATTATTTGCATGGATTAAAATTTTTAAACAATTAAAGTCTTTCGGGTATTATCCCTTTATTTACAAATGTAATCACTGTTAAAATAATTGCTGCATGAAATAATATATATTCTTTAAACAGATTTTCAGCTTATATAATAAAATCCTATCCATTTTGATCTTTAAAATTTTAATTTTCTAAACGAATGAAAATCTTGAAATATTGCTCCTTTTCTTTTTTTCGAGCCATTCTAAATCTTTCAAAAAGAAAAAAATAAATTAATAATACGGTAGAAATTATATGAGTTAAAATAAATTAATAGCTGGCTCGGGTCAAAAAGCTACAGGCGCAGCAGCCACTTAAACTATCCAGATCTGTTATGTTAGAAACTGATGAGTGTCAATAGAAAAGTTATCTGTAAAGAAATAGTTGGGAAGGGATTAAATCCTGTAAACCTTTTTATTAAAGTCTGCCTCTTATACTTAGTCTGAAGAAGCAGACATCGTGAAATGACCTTTTAATAACAAATTAATTTACTCCCGGATAATCCCTCAAACATGTTTTTTCAACAGGGGCCAGTGTCTTTAAAATATACCGGATCCTTTTTTCGATTAGTTTCCCTTTTAGACACCAGTAAAAAGGCCTCTGGTTCCCGACAGAAGGGAATTCTGAACAGGAGATATCAAGAGGGTGGAAATAAAAGATAGTATGCCCTCTTTTAAGGCTCTGAATTAATCCATTTAATACAAGAGAAGCTCCAAAGAAACGGAGGATTGGCCCTCCACATGCTGGAATCCTGAATATATTTTGATAATAAGCCCATGGAAATTCTATAAAGTTTCTATCAATCCCTACTTCAAGTCCGTTTTCAATAGGATAATAGGGCACAGTAGAGACCGTTTCAAGATCTGAATCTGTTTTATTATAAAGTGAATTAACAGATACTGAAGAATCATACCTAAAACCAATTTGCTCCAGGGAATCAACCATCCAGCCTCCAATAAGTGCATTAGGAGCCCTGTAGCCAACAACTTTCTCCCCACTAATTTTTTCCAGAATTTTTTTTGCAGAGAAAGTTCTTTGCTCGAATTCATCTTTGCTCATTAATTGGCTTTTAGTCTCAGGATCAATTTTACAGGCATGGTTCAATCCATGACATGCAAGTTCATGCCCTCTTGAAACAATTGATTCTACCAGGCCGGGATAATGCTCAACTATATCTGCAACTACAAAAAAAGTAGCTGTTACATTATATTCATCAAGAATATCCAGGGTTCTTTTTGTAGGCTCAGTTAAGTAATCATATCTTCCATTCCATTTTTGGAAGAATTCATTGACACTTCGATAAACAGAATAAGGTGAACTGCAGACAGATGGAATATGGTACCAATCTTCAAGATCTACAGTAACTGATAAACTACCTTTCATATTACCCCCCATTTATTCAAATATCTGTGTAGTTATTACAAATTATTTAAAAAGTAGAAATAATAAACTTGACCGTGCAAGATCTAACTTATTGAAAAATTAGACATTGATTAAAATATCATATAAGTATAAGAAATTTTTGAAACTGATGCCCTCAATCAAAATATAAACGGATCTTTATGAATATATTTGGTATTTTTTCAATTTTAAGTGAAAACGTAGACGATACATATAAATACCAGGATATTTTTTTTAAAAATCCTAGATGTAAATTCACAAGAATTAAAAAATCTCTTTTTTGATAAATAAGAAAGGAAAAATAACATAAATGTTTTCTTCTATTTTATTATTTAGCCCTACATTAACAAATAAAATTATTACATCTCAACCTTTTAAGATATTAATCTCCACTTTTATGCACAGTAGCGATATTTTAAGTAAACTGACAGTCAGTTTAATTTTGATACCGCAGTTACTGAATAACTATTTTTGATGTCTAAACGCTTATATAGCTTATATATTAAACAAATACAGGTTTATACTGAGATTACATCCTTTTAGAGGGCCTGCTTATTCCTTCTTTTTCTCTGAAAGAAGGGATTAAATTCCTTTATTTATCTCTTTAGATTGAGAATTGCAAGACAGCTAAAATTCATTAAAGATTATAAGAAGAAAGTCCTGAAAAATATAATTATTTAATTTGAAATTTTCAGATGCTTTTTATAAATATAAGAATAAAACAGCTTTTGCCTTTAAAAGAGAAAAATAAAGTGGGAAAGCTAATTTGTTATATTAATCATAAAACAGCAATAGTTTCTAGCTGGCCGAGACTATTATAGAATTAATTATATAGGAATAAATCTGTTGATCCTACGATTCTGATAATAGATAATAGCTTAAAGGGGTTTAGTAATAAATTAGGACTTTACGGTTTATAGAATATCTTCTATTCTAATGAATCCAACTAAAATGTATTTAATAATTTATTAATTCCTATTCCAGAGGCATACTAATGAAAGCTCTTGTTACCGGCTGCGCCGGCTTTATTGGTTCCCACTTGACTGAACGGTTATTAAATGAAGGATATGAAGTGGTAGGAGTCGATTGTTTTACGGATTATTATCCAAGAAAAATAAAAGAATCGAACCTTTCTACAGCATTAAATAATAAGAATTTTGAGTTTATAAATGAAGATTTACTTTCTATGAAAGAATATCCTGAAGTAGATTACGTGTTTCATCAGGCTGCACAGGCAGGAGTCAGGTCATCGTGGGGAAGCTATTTTGAGGCCTATCTTCAAAATAATATACAATTAACCCAGAAACTCCTTGAATATTATAAACATAAAAATATTAAAAGATTTGTATATGCCTCTTCTTCATCTGTTTATGGGGATATCGATGAGCTTCCAATGAATGAGAATTGCCTGTTGAAACCCGTTTCTCCTTATGGAGTCACCAAACTGGCTGCTGAGCATTTATGCTCTCTGTACTACAAGAATTATGGTGTTCCAACTGTTTCCTTAAGGTACTTTACAGTTTTTGGACCAAGACAGAGACCTGATATGGCTATTTTCAAATTTGTAAATAACATATTCAACAATCGGGAAATCAATGTGTATGGGGATGGTTTGCAAACAAGGGATTTCACATATATCTCTGATGTTGTCGAGGCAAATCTCCTTGCAGCAACAGGTGATGTTGCCGGAGAAGTATTCAACGTCGGGGGCGGGAATAACATAACTGTTACTGATTTAATAAAACAGATAGAAAATGCTGTTGGAAAAGAAGCAAAAATAAATTATGTAGAACCTCAGAAAGGTGATGTGAAAGATACCCTTTCCGATGCTTCAAAAGCGCGAAAATTAATGAATTGGAAAACCAGGGTAAACATTTCTGAAGGATTGGAAAAATTTATCAATTGGTTTAAAGAGCATGAATATCTGTACAGATGACCAGTTTAATTTGAAATTTTAAATAATTCATATATTAGCCTCAAAAATTTGAAAATATAAGAACTCAGCAAACTCCAACAATTACATGGTTGAATATCCTATGAAAAAGGGACTTATTAGTGTTGTAATGTCTGCTTATAATTCAGAGAGATTTATAGCAGAATCTATTTCGAGTATCCTAAACCAGACTTATGAGGATTGGGAGCTTATTCTAATTAATGATGCTTCTTCAGATAATACTCTTGAAATAATTACCAGATTATCCCGGGAAGATCCCAGGATTAAGGTAATTGATAACGCAAAAAATCTTGGTTTGACTGTTTCTCTTAATGTTGGGATTAAAAACTCCAGGGGGGGATTTGTTGCAAGATTGGACTCTGATGATCTCGCAGAGCCCTCAAGGTTAGAAACGCAGCTTGAATATTTACATAGCCACCCCGATGTAGGATTAGTCGGATCTGGGGCTTATCTTGTGAACAGCTTTGGGAACCAGATCGGGTATATGAATGTAATGTCACAGCAATATTATGTAAATAAATTTGTCACTCGGCTCAACCCTTTTATTCATAGTTCCATACTAATGAGGAGAAAGGCTCTAGATGATGTGGGATTTTATAGAGAAAAATTCCGATACTCACAGGACTATGATCTGATTTTGAGACTATATGATAAATATAAACTATCTAACATCCCACTCCCCCTTATTAGATGGCGGGTTTCTACTGGCAGCTTGACTATGAAGCACCACACCCTGCAAAGAGTATATGCAGATATTGCCAGGGAATTGGCCTTAGAAAGAAGAACATCAGGGCATGACAGTTACAATTCTATTGATTTTAACAGTTTAATTGAAGAAATGAAGATTAGAAACCAGGGTCGATATTTATGTGACCGGGCAGTTTATGACCTTATGTTTAATAAAAAGTATAGGGAAGGTTGCACCCAACTTGTAAAAGGCATCTCAAAAGGGGGTTTTCCCTATAATTCATTTTACAGGGGAATTACTCAGGTAATATCCAGAATGAATACATCTTAATCTCTGAGCAATTATTTCTTCAGGTTAGACCTAGAAAAACTTATTTTTAACTTTATGCCAGGGCTAAAATTATGAAAATATGTATGTACACTTCTGAGTTCCCGCCAGATATAGGAGGCATAAGTACCTATGTGTATAACCTATCAAAAAGGCTTATAGAAAGAGGGCATAAAGTTACTGTAATTACACGAGGAGCCTGGAAAGAAACAAGCTTCGAAAAAGTCGAAGGAATTGATGTTTATAGAGTAAAATTTATCCCTTCTTTCCCTTCACCTTTTAAAATTCACCAAATTTTTATCAGCAAACTGCTTAAATCTTTGAAATCTGATTTTGACCTGATTCATATTCACGGTACATTAGTCCCAGTTGAACCGGTATTTAATAGTTCTCTGCCCACAATCTTTACTTCACACGGCGCTTCGAAAAAAAAACTGGAACATATGGAAACAAGGACTTTACACTTTTTTATTGTAAAGTTATTCAGAAAGAGTCTCCTTGGAATAGAAGAAGAAATCGTAAAAAAAAGTGATATAATAACTGCAGTCTCCCTTTCGAGTGCAGATGATTTGACAACGTATCATCCAGTGAAAAAACAGATAACAATAGTACACAATGGAGTTGATACGAATTTTTTTACTCCCGTTAAGAAAAAAACAGAGTTAAACTTTATATTATATACCGGCAGGCTTGAAGTATTTAAAGGGTTATTTGACCTGATTGAAAGTGCAGGTCCTGTATGTAAAAAATACCCTTCTGCCAGGTTTATTTTAATAGGCACGGGAACTATACTTGAGAGCCTGAAGAAACACGTAAGTAAACTTAATCTCGATGATAATTTTTTATTTACAGGACGCTTAAGCAAATCTGAAATTATCAAATATTATCAAAACTCAACTATTTTCGTACTGCCTTCCTACAGAGAAGGGTTCCCAACAAGTTTACTGGAAGCTATGTCCTGTGGAATTCCTTCAATTGCAACAGATGTTGAAGGAAACTTCGAATTAATAAAGAATGGGGATAATGGCCTACTTGTTCCGCCAAAAAGCCCAGACAAGTTAGCTGAATCAATAATATACCTGTTAGATAATGAAGAATTCAGATCCAGAATTGGGGATAATGCCAGAAAACATATTGTGAAGAATTACGATTGGGAAAGAATTACAGATGGTTTTGAAAATCTATATCGGCAATTAGTTAATGAAACCTGATTTTTGAGGAGCCTTAGACATTTTTTAGGAGTTAGATTAGGAGCTAATTTATGAGATTATTTATTATTTATGGAAGGCAACTGGATTTATTTAATGGGTCTAATGTTCATGCAATTGAAGTATTTAATAATCTTCAAAATTTAGGAGTAGATACCTTCCTTTTTTCTAAAAGCTCAAAAACCGGGAACCTGAAAAAGAGAGAAAATATTATTGAGATTCCTTCTACACATTTTGATTTTCCGTTTGCAAATTATTTAAATATAATTATATATCAAATTTCTCTTTTAACACATCTAATATATTACTCTATTAAATTAAGACCCGATTTATTCTATACAAGGCTGGCTGGAAATAGTATTGCACCTGCTGTTGTATCTTCCTTATTAAGGATTAGTCAGGTTGGGGAGATCAACGGCATTACAATTGATGAAATGGAAATTCAAGGCGCATCGAGATTTAAAATGAGGCTTGCTCAATTTTTGGAAAATATAAATTTTGCTACATGCAAAAAATTGGTTGCTGTAACAGATGGTGTAAAACAGAGGCTTGTGGATCTTTATGCAATTCCGGAATCTCAGGTTGTTGTAATTAACAACGGTGCAAATACAAAATTATTTTCCCCTATGGACAGAATTAAGGCTAAATCAGAATTAAAATTAGATAACTCGTTACAATACGTATGTTTTGTTGGGAATCTGATCTATTGGCAGGGTGTAGAATACCTGATTAAAGCGTCTCCCTTAATTCTGAAAAAATATCCCAATACACGGTTTTTAGTTGTGGGAGATGGAGTTATGAAAGAGGAGTTAATGCAACTGGCTGATGATTTAGGTTCATTGGATAAAGTTCTCTTTGTTGGAAGGGTACCTTACGAAAAGGTTCCTGTTTACATAAATGCTTCAGATATCTGTGTAGCTCCATTTATTCGCGAAAGAAACTCAAAAATCGGGCTATCAGCTTTAAAAACATATGAATACCTTGCCTGTGGAAAACCCCTTATTGCGAGTAGAATTCCAGGAGTGAAAGAATTAATAGAATCTTCAGGTGGTGGAATTTCGGTAAGACCTGAGGATCCAGAAGAATTGTCAACTGCTGTAATAAAATTGCTCCCTGATGAAAATACCAGAAATCAAATGGGCAAAAAAGGCCGAAAATATATTATCGAAAACCATAGCTGGGAAAGTGTTGCAAGAAAAGTTAGAGATATTTGTAAACAAGCAATTAA
Source organism: uncultured Methanosarcinales archaeon (assembly GCA_964520335.1). Taxonomy (GTDB): domain Archaea; phylum Halobacteriota; class Methanosarcinia; order Methanosarcinales; family Methanosarcinaceae; genus Methanosarcina. The sequence goes on from CAZFNE010000071.1 coordinate 8,949, forward strand.
AATTTGACGTATGAATTAGAAAATAGAAATTAAATAGAAACTTAAAAATCAAATTTTTAGAGGATTCTGATAGTAGTTTTTATGCTACTAATATAGTTTTAATTTCCTCTTTTCTTATTTATGAAAAACTATGCGATAGCATCTGTTTAAAAGGGGGATTAACGTTCCTTTTACTTACCTGGCCTTTATTCTTTTACCTTTTACTAAGAACAATTTTTTCTTAATTAAAATTTTTCTAAAACTTTGCTTTTACTAAAACGAATATAATACTTGTTTCTTCGAACAATTTACATTACAATATAAACTTTACAATACCGAATCAAATGAATCAATATAATAAAAAACTTCTAAAAAATACCCTGTCTACTGTATTATTATATTAAATTTAGTTTTCTTCAATATCTAGAATCTTTTTTTATTTGTCTTGGGACCACATAATGAGTTAAGGATATACTTTTTATAATATAATGACTAATTTACAAAGTGACAGTAGAAATAAATTGATTTTGTGGGGAAATTATTCCTACTGTTAAAAAGATACCACTCTCTACACAATAAACAAGCTATCGAGATGTGGCTCTAGCATTAGTTACTCTCCTGATCCAAATGTACCTGATATGTTAAAAGCGATACATATTGAAATTTATTCCAGGGTAGCTATTGTTAAAGGAAATGTGAACCGGAAAAGGGAATCAGATTAAATTTGACTTTGATACAATTTTGATGGGTGTTCCACCTACATTAAGGTATTTGTTGGCAAGTTTTCTGATAGACTTCATGCATTTCCTTTTATTTATGGATTCAAAACTGGATTAATAGATTGTCACACCCTCAGGTGGTAAAGATGTTAAAGGGAAAATTTACGATTGCTTTTCTAATATGCTGTCTTGTTCTTACTTGTATTCCTGCTGCTATGTGCAAAACTTCTGCTCCTCCAACTGTTTATGTTTCAGGCGATGGGACAGGCGATTTTAACTGTGATGGAAAAGCCGACCAGATAGAAATTAATCAGGCCCTAAAGTTTGTTGCAGATAACCCAAAATATACAACAGTACATCTGAAAGGGCCATTTACTTACACTATTACGAAGCCAATCTATATTGAGAGTAAGACCATTCTTGAGGGGGATTCAAATGCTGTCATTAAATTGGCCAATAATGCTGGATGGACCAATAGTCCCATGACTCCAATGATTGGTCAACGCACTTCGGTATATAAAGTGAATGACATCAGTGTAAAAGGATTCGAAATAAACGCGAATTATGCTGGCAATGCTAAAACTCCAAAAGGCAAGGGATATTATAATTGTATCCAGTTCAAACATGCAAAAAACATAACTGTTAGCAATATGTATATTCATGACGGGCACGGGGACGGGCTTAGAATATATTATGGGGAAAATATAAAATTTTATAATAATAAAATTTCTCTACTTGGGCACGATGGCATGTATACTATTAATGCAAAGAATGTTGAAGCCTGGAATAATAAAATAATGTGCAGAGTTAACAGCGGACTTAGAGTTTTAGATTCGGACAATGTAAAACTGCATAATAATTTCATTGATGCTTACCCGGATGCAGGCCCAGGCATTCAGGTCCAAAGAGACGGAGAGAAAATGAACGTAGAAGTATACGAAAATGTCCTTACAAACACTTATGGCCCGGGAATATGGGTAGTTGGAACTGAAGGAGCATATCCTGCAAACCAGACAAACCTTTACATACACCACAATATCTTCAAAGGATGCGGAACAAACAAAAATATCCAGTGGGTTGGAGGAGTGCTTACAAGCGGGTTCCATAATATCCTGATCGAAAATAATGTGTTTGATGGAACATATAATTCAGCAATTGTCAACATGTATAAGACAGATACCGATGTAGGACCTGCCGGGAAAGGATTTACGGTAACGGCAAGAAACAATATTATTACCAACACAGTCCGAAGAGGAACAAAACCAGCAGGAACAGGATATGCAGTTACAAACTGCCTGTCAAAAACCCATACAATAGTGCTCAAGAATAACTGTCTTTACAATAATTTTGCAGGAAATTACAAAAACTGTGCATCAAAAGCTGATATTTATGTAAATCCTTTGTTTGCGGACCAGAAAAACCAGGATTATCATCTCAAATCATCAGCAGGAAGATGGAACGGAAAAGGCTGGGCAAAAGATGCGGTAATTTCCCCGTGTATAGATTCAGGCTGCACTTCCTCCGAATATTCTAAAGAGCCTGAACCTAATGGGGACAGAATAAATATAGGAAGATATGGGAATACCCAGTATGCTTCAAAATCAAAATAATTTGGAAGTTTTATAATTTGTTCAAAAAGCTTGAAAAAGAATGAAACCCCTCATCCCATTAGTTAGAATTAAGGAATAGGTCTTCTATGCGGGACTATAGAGATATGTGATGTCCCGCAATTAGAATTAAGAAGATTTATGAGTGAGGTTTAGTCATTAATTTGTAGAGCCTGACCCTCTGGAAAAAAGATTGAAATAATTAAAATAAATAGATATCTAAATCATTAATACCACTTTAGATAAATTTATATTTTCTGAAATCTGCTTAAAAAAGAAATAAAAACTAGGTATTTTATTTTTAATCTGCTCTTTTAAGAGGTATCATTATCTAAAAAACCCTGAGACACTGTTTTTCTAATTATATTGTTGTTAGGCTTTCTTTTAATCCGGATAAATAACTTGAATTCATCAATATAAATATTTTTTACAATTTTGCATATACTCTTTTATAGCATAATAACTAATTTGAGATGATAACAGTTGTAAATAATTTATTTATTAAAGGGTTTATTGATATAACAAATCTTAAATTGAATATAAATTGGGGATCTTAAGTATAGACTCGCAGAGGGGGATGGATAAACTAGTTGCTGTTACTGAGTAACTTGTAGACAAATCAGAATTATTTTACGGTTTTAACGGATTTTAACAATAAAAATGTCATAATTACATTAACTGTTTTATAATTAAGTAGATGGATAAACTTCACTCATTTCTTTCCATTTATGGATTCAAAGCTGGATTAATAGATTATCACACCCTCAGGTGGTAAAGATGTTAAAGGGAAAATTTACGATTGCTCTTCTAATATGCTGTCTTGTTCTTACTTGTATTCCTGCTGCTATGTGCAAAACTTCTGCTCCTCCAACTGTTTATGTTTCAGGCGATGGGACAGGCGATTTTAACTGTGATGGAAAAGCCGACCAGATAGAAATTAATCAGGCCCTAAAGTTTGTTGCAGATAACCCAAAATATACAACAGTACATCTGAAAGGGCCATTTACTTATACAATTGATAATACGATTCTAATAAAAAGTAGTAATGTGATCCTTGAGGGCGATTCAGATGCTGTTGTAAAATTAATTGATAATGCAGGGTGGACCAATAAACCCATGATTCCAATGATTGGTCAAACAGGTTCGATAAATAATATCACTGTAAGAGGGTTTGAAATAAATGCGAATTATGCTGGAAATGCTAAAACTTCAAAAGGCAAAGGATATTATAACTGTATTTACTTTTCCCGTGTAAAAGGTATAACTGTTAATAATATGTATATGCATGATGGGCATGGGGACGGGCTTAGAATTCATTATGGGGAAAATATAAAATTTTATAATAACA